>JAPOSW010000003.1 GCA_026709505.1 Gammaproteobacteria bacterium
CAGTTGTTTCATTTCCTTCTCCGGATCGCTTGACGCGAGTTGCTGCAATTGCGGGTATTGTAACCGTTTCGTCTTCCAGAAAACAGGCTGATTGTCAAACTGATCCACTACCCAAATTTGCTAGATGATGAGCATATCAAGACCGATGCCATACAAATGTGTCGAGGCACCAAGATCATGAATTGGGTAGCCATGTGGTCGCAGCATGGTCTTGATTATCGGAGACCTTTGAGGCACACTGGCTGCACTTGAATCAAATAAGTAGGGGTGGAACTTGCACTGCGAGAGGCAAAAGCACGTCTCTCGGAGCTGTTCAAGGCTGCCAGCAACGGCGAGCGTGCAATCATTACGAAGCAACGCCGGCCGGTTGTTGAACTGGTGCCATGCAATCAACGCCCCGGAGGGATTGATTTTGAAAACTGGAGGAAACCCACCGGGAACTTGGCATTGTGGGTGACGGGGAGGACTGGCCAGAACAATTCAACGACCCGGAATTCAGCCGGCAGGTTCTCGGCCTGGACAAATGACGGAATATCCGGATCATGCAGGTTCTCCTCGACACTTCTTACCTGTTTGACCTCATGGACAAGCCGGGCAGGTTTTCCGAGTCTGAGCGCAGAGCATTGTCAAAGACAGGTACAGCACTTATGCAAGTGCGGTATCGATCTGGGAAATGAGGATAAAGTACCATGCTCGCTATCCTCGGGGCACCGAAAAAGCCATTTCTCCCCGGTGGACGTGCTAAAGGCCATCAAGAGACAAAACATGAAGATTCTTCACATGAGTGCGAATCATGCGGCATGTCCTCTCTTAGTAACGCCTGATCACAAGGGTCCTTTCGATGAATTGCTGCTTGTTCAGGCGCAGGAGGAGGGCTTGAGGCTCCTTACTGTTGACAAGATGCTTGTCAGACAACCGTTGGCAATCTGCGTGGAAGAATTGGAAGCCTGAAATATCTGGAGCCATTGGTTGGTCGGGTGGAATCTGGCGATCTAATGCTACGAAGAGAAGCAACACACTACTCACTATGAATGAGAGATGATGACACATCTAAACCGGCGTTCTACAAATGTGTGGATGATTCCAGAGACAACGACGGACTATAGTTGAAAGTGTTTATTTCTAAAGTGCTTGGTTCCATCCTGAGCAACGAACAAAAGAGCCGTGATTTCAAAGTGGGGTTGGCCGAAGCCCTTTCCGAGTCAATGGGTGAAACTCTTAGGAAAAAATTCGCAGTTCAACATGATCCAGCTGATCAAATTATTCATCATGATCGGTTTCTGCGCAGTTAGCGTTGGGGAGATGGTGATCACGAAGGATAAGTTTTAGAATCTTGTGGATTATCTTTATACCGAAAATCAGGATGCTTTGGTATCTCTGTTTGAACTACGCCAGATACATAATTGGCATGGAAAAATGCCAAGAGCTCGCCTGATTCATGGAATTCTGGATCTGATCCGCTAGGAAAGCTTATCGCACTCGGAATCGAAGAACTAGATAAAGTCAGAGACACAATTGATCTGGTAAGCCACTCGGGTCGGATTCGAAATGCGTCGCCGGATGATCTATATCAGGCTATTAGATCAACGAAGGATATGTTGGAGGCCATTATGAAAACCATTCTAGACAAACGAGGTGTTACTTATGATGAGAATATCTAGTTCCCTGAATTGACATCCAAGTGCTTTACCGAATTGGGGATTTCCGATAATTCCGAACCAATAATACTTCCCGAAAGAAAAATTCGGAAAATTGCAAGTTATGCAAAACACCCTAATCCATAAATAGAAAACATGAGAGTACCCCCACACCCCATGTAGCATGGTTTTCGAGGAGCCTGTAGAATCACCTAATGGGTGATTCTAGGTCGAGGCTTGAAGTCCCCAATATGGCTTTGCACCCAATGCCGAGCACTCTATTTATGAATTAGGGAAACAAATGCTTATTGCGGCCAATGAACTTCGCAATATGCTGGGGTCAGGTCACGGATGAGCGGTTGGAAAACAGCAGGATGTCAGTAAGGCGGATGCAAGTCTCGTAACGTTATGGGGATTAAACAAGGCGTAAAGTATGCCGACCTTTGAAACACGGAATGAAAGTGATAATAAAACGGTTGGTGAGTTCACAGAGTATGTGATGAAGAACACTCCTGAGAAATTTCGAGTTTTTGACTGTGAATTCCTTCCCGAACGGTTTCCTACCCATAGGCACCAAAGGGAA
Organism: Gammaproteobacteria bacterium; assembly: GCA_026709505.1. GTDB lineage: Bacteria > Pseudomonadota > Gammaproteobacteria > Arenicellales > Poriferihabitantaceae > Poriferihabitans. The sequence goes on from JAPOSW010000003.1 coordinate 2,221, forward strand.
TTTTGGGAAAGTCTGAGTAGGGCTGTAGCTACGTTCGGATTCTTGGAAGAGATATTGGGAAAAGCGATTTATAGTTTCATGGGCGCACAAACATGCAATGAATCCGAAATTGACGATGCATTGGAAAAGTGGAAACCGAAGTTGGAAGGGGCTTTGTCCGATCCGCTGGGAAAGCTCATAACCGATTACGAGAAGGCAGTCAAAGAACATAAGGATACAAACGATTATGACTTTGGCACGCTCATTGATGAACTGGAAAAAGCAGCAGAATGGAGAAACATTTTATGCCACGGTTCCTGGCAATTGCCAGATGTCGAAGGAGCCTCTGTTCCACGTTTCGTAAATAAACATTTAGAAGTGTTTGATGACACAGTGAGTACTGAGACCTTGGACAGTATTCAAAGAAGTGTCGCTATTCTCTCCTGTAAAGTAATCAATTCCGTTATGGCGATGGGATGGCCGTTTCCCGGAATCCCCGAAACCGATCAAAACCAGAGCCCCATCCAAGATTGATCCTCAAAATGCCATGCTTTTCCGTGTAAGCCCACTGGACGTACGATCCGTCCGGAGAGCACAGATACTGGATCCGGGTCGGAAGGACTGCTCAATGTTGAGGACAGTCCGATGACAATGAATCCATCGGCCTTGACAGATACTGCAGACTTTTATCGTATTGATGCCAGTTCCAAGCTCAATGCACAAACAAGATCGGCACTGGGTCAGTTCATGACTCCTCCTCCTATTGCCCGCTATATGACCAGTCTTTTTTCTGACCTGTCAGGTGACTTAAGCATGCTCGACCCCGGTGCCGGTGTCGGTTCGCTGACCGCAGCTTTTGCCGAACGGATATGCATGGGATGCGGTACGCATTCCGTGATGTTCAGCGCTTATGAAATCGAACCGATCCTGATGGAATATCTGGACAGGACTATAGCCGAAGCGGAATCGCAATGCCGACTGGCCGGTATTGAAACCGATTGCCAAGTCAGCGGAGAGGATTTCATCCTGTCGCATCCGTGTTCGGTGGGACAACCGACGAACCCATGCGGTGCTGATCGGACCCGTCATGGCTTTACACACGTGATCATGAATCCCCCCTACAGGAAAATCCATTTGGGATCTCCGTGGCGACTTGCCCTGCGTCAGGCAGGAATCGAAGCTTCCAATCTATATGCGGCCTTCATGTATCTGGCAGCCGAATCTCTAATGGAGGGCGGGGAAATGGTCGCCATTGTTCCTCGCTCGTTTTGCAATGGCCCCTACTTCAAGGCGTTTCGTGACAGGTTTTTCTCGATGATGACGTTACAGCACATCCACATCTTCGAGAAGAGAAACTGTGCGTTCAGGAATGATGAGGTGTTACAGGAGAACCTCATTGTCCATGCAATAAAGGGAAAGCGTCATGATACTGTTGAAATCACTTCCAGTACCGGCGGGAACTTTGAAGCCTGCGAGGATCAGAAAAGCCATATTGGGGAAAACATGACGCAGAATACTGTGAAGTACGAGGCGGTTATCGACCCTCGCGATACGGAAAAATTCGTACATATAGCCGTGAGCGATCTTGACCAGCGCATAGCAAACCGGATGAAACTGTTCGGGGCCAGACTAGATGACCTGGATTTGCAGGTCTCTACCGGACCTGTAGTGGACTTTCGAATGAAGGATGATCTGTGCATCGAGCGTCAGCGCGATACGGCTCCTCTTCTCTATTCGAGACATTTCAGGGACGGAATGCTGGCCTGGCCAGATGGCTCAGGTCGTCCTAATTACATCCGTGTTTCCGAACGAAGCAGGAAATGGCTCTGGAAAAACACTGGAACCTTTGTCATCACACGGCGATTCTCACCGAAGGAATTAAAACGGCGTATTGATGCATCACTGTATAATTCATGCCTGCCCGGCGATTTGGTCGGATTCGAAAATCGTCTCAATGTCTTTCACAACAACCAGCGCGGATTGCCCGTTCAGCTGGCCACAGGGTTGAATATATTCCTGAACAGCAGTCTGGTGGATCGCTATTTTCGTCAGTTCAATGGACATACCCAGGTCAATGCGACGGACTTGCGGTCCTTGAAATATCCGGATCGGGAAACCATGGAGAGAATTGGAAGAACCGCCGGGGATGCCACTCTCTCCCAGCAGGAAATTGATGCCATAATTGAGAATGAAATTACAGCAATGACCGATGAGGAAAACCCGATCAAGGCGCAGCAAAAGATCGATGAGGCTTTAGAAATCCTGATTGGGCTGGATATGCCTAAGGCACAACAGAACGAGCGTTCGGCCCTGACACTCTTGGCTTTGTCTAGTATCAAGCCGGATCAAGGCTGGCATGAACTGGATCGGCCACTGATTGGAATCACGCCGATCATGCAGTATGCGAAAGACACATACGGAAGGCAGTATGCCCCAAATACGCGCGAAACATTTCGCAGGCAGACAATGCATCAGTTTGTTGAGGCAGGTATAGCTGTATACAACCCGGACAAGCCTGACCGGCCGGTCAACAGTCCCAAGGCGTGTTACCAACTTAGCGAAGCGGCACTTGATGCTATTCGCAGGTATGGTACGGAAGACTGGTCAAATGCGGCACAAGAATTCCTGAAATCACGCGGTAGTCTAGTTGTGGCATTAGCAATGCCGCGAGAGATGCACAAGATTCCCGTTCAAGTTGCCAATGACTATACAATTAACCTGACTCCGGGTGCACACAGTGAATTGATTGGCAGGATTATTGTCGATTTTGCGCCACGATTTGCACCAGGTGCAGAGGTTGTATATGTCGGCGATACAGGTAGCAAGAACGTTTATTTCCAGCAGGATCGGTTCACAGATCTCGGCATGACCGTCGACCAGCATGGCAAAATGCCCGATGTGATACTTTATTTCGGGGGAAAACACTGGTTATTGCTCGTGGAAGCCGTGACCAGTCATGGCCCGGTCGACGCATTGCGTCTCCGCAGCTTGCAAAAGATGTTTGCCGGTGCCTCGCCCGGACTGGTCTATATTACGGCCTTTCCCGATCGGGGAGTCATGGCACGATACCTGAAGGATATTTCATGGGAAACCGAGGTATGGTGTGCGGATACACCTTCCCATCTCATTCACTTTAACGGGGAGCGTTTCCTTGGCCCATATCTGGATAGCAAGTCATAACCTTTCATGGAGATACTGTTGACTTTCGGAGGTGCAACGCTCGTTATGGCGGTTCGTAGGCATTTCCTTCACGGTGAAAAGTCGGCACGGAAATGAAATGTCTATTCTGTTTGACAATACAAAATAGAATATCAGTCTCCACATAAGAATACCTTTGAAGACAGGGAATCGCTAGAGAATTCAATTGTCATGTATTACTTGCCCCAATTCCACGATGCATGAACTCCGGGAAATGTCAGAAGAGGCTGATGGAGTAGAAAAAGTATAATCGCCTTTTTCTTCAGGAGGGTTTTTTACCTCATGCTGCCATTGAATCTCCACAATGAACCCATTAAAGAGGAGTGGCTGGATGCCTATGGCCATCTCAACGAAGCGTACTACCTGGTTCCGTTCAGCAACGCCACCTGGGTTCTCCAGGATCATTTCGGGATAGGCGTACCCTATTATGAGGAAACAGGGTGTGCGATTTATACTGTGGAGACGCACCTGCAATACTTGAAGGAAGTCCGATTCCCGGCTATCCTGAATATTGAAAGCATGGTCCTCGGCGTAGCATCCCGAAAGATCTGGTTTGCCCACCGAATGCTGGTCAATGATGAGGAATGCGCAACCGGAGAATTCATGACCCTTCACTTTGATACACGGGGGGGACGGGTCAGCCCGATGCATGAGACAATCGTTGAGCATCTTCGATCATCGATTATCGATCCCCTTCCCAACTGGGCCGGACGAAAGATAAAACTCAACCAAAACTAAACCTTTTTGCGTTCAGGGCCATGTGATCAAACAAAAATTAACCCATGCCAGCCTGACCCAGAACAAAAATGGATATAATCACCTAAAATATAAATCTGTGATTCCCGTCTTCATTAAGGCTGGAATGTACGAACACCAACATATGAGGATTAAACGAATGAAGAAGAGTCGTCTATTGGGATTTTTGCTTGGCAGCATCTGCTTGCTGTTTGGCCAAAGCAGTTTTGCTATGGATTGCGATGAAATCGTTTTGGGAGCGGCCATCTCCCTGACTGGGAAATACGCCACCAACGGCGTACATGCCCAGAATGGCTATGAGTTTGCCATCCAAAAAATCGCCGAGCACGGTGGCATAAAAATCGGCGACAAGTGCTACAACTTCCGGGTCATCTATTACGATGACGAGTCGAAGGGTGATCGGGGCGCAACTCTCGCAGAGCGCCTGATCAACCAGGATGGCGTTCAGTACATGCTTGGACCCTACTCATCGGGTCTAACCAAGGCGATCGCCCCGGTCACGGAAAAATACCAGATTCCGATGGTAGAGGCAGAAGGCGCTTCACGCTCACTGTTCACACAAGGCTATCGCTATCTGTTCGCTGTGCTGTCAACTTCGGAGCAGTATCTGGCCTCGGCAATCACCCTGGCTGCTGAAAAAGCCCAGGGGACCGGCAAGAGTCCGGCAGATGTCCGGGTTGCCATAGCTGTCGAAAATGATCCGTTTTCACTGGATATCCGGGCAGGTGTTCTAGAAGATGCGGAAAAATACGGCATGCAGGTTGTAGTGGATGAAAAACTCCCGCGTGACCTGTCCGACATGAGTGCAATTCTCACCAAGGTCAAACTGGTCAAGCCGGATGTGCTGGTGGTCAGCGGGCATTCCAAAGGGGCTGCCACGGCAGTTCGCCAGATCGAGGAACAAAATGTCAAAGCCCCGATGATTGCCATCACCCACTGCGAAGCAGCGGATGTGGTCGGTAATTTTGGAGATGCGGCGAATGATATCCTGTGTTCGACCCAATGGGCGGAGACCCTGAGCTACAGCGATCCGATTTTTGGAACCGCAGCCGAGTATGAGCAAGAGTTCAAGGCGGCCTATCCGGAGTATGCCGAAAAGACGGTTCCTTATCAGACCGCTCAGGCCTCTGCTGCAGTCTATGTCTTCAAGGATGCGTTTGAACGCGCCGGGTCGCTGGATAAGGAAGCAGTTCGGGATGCGATTGCCGAGACTGACCTGTCAACCTTCTATGGTCAAATTCGATTTTCAGAAGCCGGAAACAACATTGCCAAGCCGATGGTGCTCCGTCAAATTCAGGACGGCAAGTACAATGTGGTCGCGCCTTCCGAATTTGCTTCGCATGAATTGAACTGGCCCCGGGGCTGATCAACTTCCAGACGAGTAACAGGCCGGAATGGATTTTACCACTCCGGCCTGTTGGTTTTGAGAGAACAATTCTGTCCTGACAATGGACCAGATTCTGTTTAATCTGTCGTTGCTTGGCGAATATCCAATCGTCAACCTGAAGATCATTATCGACGGGATAATGATCGG
>JAPOSW010000023.1 GCA_026709505.1 Gammaproteobacteria bacterium
TTGTCTACATCATTTCCCATCCGGCCTACCCGGGCGAGTACAAGGTTGGCATTGCAAAGAACGCTCAATCCCGATTGATTGCCTACCAGACAGGCGATCCTGAACGCGCCTACAAAATCGAATACAAGCTGGAAACCCCCCATTTCCGCGAACTGGAGAAACACATCCATGACATTTTCCCAAACAAGCACGAGTGGGTGCAGGCAGAATTGCAAGACATCATTAATGAAATAGACAACTATCAGAAGGAGTGACCTATGAACCCCGTCCAGCAGAAAAAACCGACAGCAAAACCAGAGTCAAAAAACTTGAACATAAAACCCAGCACTTACCAGCCCAGCCGCAGGGAGTTGAGGGAAAAGCACGATATGCCCGGCATGAACGACAAGCAAATTAGAAACGCGTTTTTCAGGACTGTCCAGATTCTAAAAAACAAATGACCATGTCTAGCCTAGGTTTTGCTTTCATTGCCACTGGTTACAATTCGATATAATTCCCTTTGATTTGTGCGGGCGATGAAATTTTGATGACACCAGTTGCTGAGCTTGGTCCATTAGACCCTCAAATTACTGTTATGGACCCAATTGAACAACGAGTGGAAGAGTTTTCGCCGCTACACATAGAATCAACCTTGGAGTTGATTCGAGATGAGTTTAAAAGTGGAGATAAAGAGCTGGCTAATGGGCTTTTACAGAGGTTGCAATTCCCTTTAACATTGGGAAGCTTCAAGAAATCTCTTGATCTTGGGAGAGACTACGTTGAGAGATTGCTGAATACCAGAATGTTGAAAGATAAGCAGGAAGAGGTAAAAACTATCGCAACTGTTCTGACCTCCGGTTACTCAGATCATAGTTGGTGTATCACAATTGAAGAAGTGCGAAGATTGGGGTTAAATGCCAACGAATTAGAAGGCGATGAACTCGATATAGTATGGGACATTCATAAACTAAATAATGAAAAACGATCATTTATCAATCAAATGAAAAAGTTGGAAGTAAGAGCTCAATTAGAGAATTTGCCTGCTGAATTGTTAAAGCATCTACCGTCTGAAATTTAGGGTCGTCTTAGTTGCAACACAACAAAACTATCAGCGAAAGCGACAGAAGAGACATTTAACAATTAAACCGAGAAGAAAAATTGAATAAATCTGTAGACATCCCCATTCGCCTTGCTACAGCTCTGCTGATACAAAAAGGGGAAATTTCCATAGGCGAAATTACGGCTTTACCACTGGTAGACGATAGAGAGATTGCAATTGCAATTGCGCGGATTTTATCCAGGAATTTTGAGGTTAAGCGTTCTGAACGAGAAACCAGTGATCTTCATAATTCATATGATGAGGTTATAAGCCTAACCAACTTCAAACCACAAGGAATTGAGAATACTTTGCCTTGAAAGGTTTACTTGGGTTCAGTACTTTTTGAACACGACTAAACCTAACCCCATTATGGCATTTTAAAAAAGACGTATCTACTCGCTCCCTGTCGGTCGAGCAGTGATGGTTCTGGTGAATGTTATTTGGAATTTTCGAGCAATTCCAGTGCCCGGCCCTACAGGGCGAGGCAAATTGCGGTAAGCAGCCCGATATCCTTGTTGGCTATGCACTGGAGATAGCTGGAGGTACGACAGTAGACTTGGGGCCACTGCAAGGCCTCCAGTTATATGCAAGACCATGGGCATGCCCGGATACAAACCCCCTGGCCGCCACCCATATCGTGCTCAACGGCCACGCCGTCAAAACCCTCGAAGGAAGCGCATAGAATAATCCGAAGCGAAACCCGTGCTGCTCATTCACGGCTCGCCGCAAGCAGTTTATGGGGCGAGTAGTTATAAAAGACTTTAGTGATTTTGCGAAAAACGCAAGCACCTCTGGCATCAGCTTCATCGAGACTAAGGCGTGTTAACACTACGAAGTGCATCAACGACAAGCGCAAAGACGATGAATCCGGGGAACATGACGTCAAGCCTGTCGAAGCCCTTGAGCCGCCGGAACAGGCGTTCCGTCTCGTTGCGCCGCCTGCGGCGGCAGTAGTTTTTGTGTGGCGGGTGATTACCTGGAATCAGGGCATGGGGCCCGAATTCAGGACAAAGCCCAGTACGGTGATGACCAGCAGACCTCAGGATGAAACCGGCGGTCCACTGCAGGTTTGACTTGTCGCGCCTAGCCATGTCGGTTCTAAGCAGCTCGAAAGCCGCATTCATGCGTTCGATGGCGGTTTCCGTTTCAGCCTGTTTCGTGTTCACTCTCTCCTCCAGCACGGCGTGCTGCTTTTTTCAAGTGCTATAGTATCGAGCATCACGAAATTTTGCCTCGGGACTCATCCGAAAAACCTGCCTCATTTTGGGGAAGGGAAGTTGCGCGTATTTCATTACTAATATTACAAGGCAAATCGAAGGTTGTATGAACGAAGCAGCAAAGGAAGGAATAATCATGCTTTTGATTCTTGTAGCCATACTCCCGTTTTTCGGAGTGGTCATACTCCATATATGGGATGGTCGCTGGAAACGGCACAAGGGCTATTTGGTGAGTTATGAAAACCGTTTAGTGTCCGGAAGAGAAGGATTCCAGGCTTGGGCCGGTTGCACCGACGATGACGATGGTGACCAGAAGTTGCCGGTTCTCCCACCGGGCCATGTCAGCTTTCCAGCTGATCCTGTCCGCCCTTAGCCGATCCACTGCCGACTCTGTTTTAGGGAATTATAACCAATCCTAACCATTGCCCCTGAAAATCACTCGCGGCATCAGCCCCCCTCTTTCTCCGACTTTTTCAGGTATTTCCACTCATCCGATTTTTTCGGTTTCGAGCTCATTATCATTTTCGCTAATTGCTCTGGTGTTGCGTCCAGACGCTCAAAATGCTCGTTGTATCTGGACTGGTTGGCTCGTTTCTTCTTCTCGTTCATTCTGGTTTCTCGTTTATGTTGTCCGGTTTTATCTCATATAACCCAGTTTCTTGTTTTGTTGACGCAATCCTGATAATGTTAATGTGTTGCTCTTCAATTTATTACACGGCCCGCAAAGTAGTACTCGGTTTGATATGTGGTTAATTCCGTTATCTGAACGTGGAGTATTGTGATCGAGCTCAAGATAACGAGGATCGTCAAACAACCGGTCGCATCCCATACATCGGCAACCATTCTGTTTTATCAGGTGATCATACATATCTTTGCGTGACCACTTCGGCCCGTCTGGCTCTTTTACCCGTTCTTTTACCCGAAGAAATGGAACGGCGTATTCCATTTCGTCGGTGCGTTGCGGAAGTTTGTTTGTGAAGTGTATAGTTTGCCCGTAGGTTTTTGTTTTCAATTCACCGGATACCGATAGTCCTTCCTTATCCATTCTTTCCAGTATTACCTTTTCTGCATTGTCCCAGATGTCTATTCCTACCCATTGACGATCTAATAATTCAGCTGAAACCAGAGTTGTAGCACAACCGCAGAACGGATCTAGAACTATGTCTCCTTCGTTGCTTGAGGCTTTGATAATTCTAGAATAAAGGGCTATGGGCTTTTGGGTTGGGTAGCCAACGCGTTCTTTGGCTGAAGGTGCTATAAATGGAATTTGCCACACATCGTTTTCTGATACTCCTTTTTCGTCAACTTCTTTATCGCTCACTAAAACAGGGTCGCATCCTTTTTTAAAACGATGCAAAACACCTTGCTTCTTTCTAGATTTTGATCCTTCAGTGTAACTGGTATGAATTACATTAAATGTATAATCCTTGCTTTTTGAATAGAAAAATAGCGTATCGTGAAGTTGTTGAAACTTTTTTGCTTTGCCAGTCCATCTGCGGTAATGCCATATTATTTCATTTCTAAAATTCTTCTTTCCAAAAACCGCATCCATCAAAGTCTTAAGATAATGACTTGCAGTCGGATCACAATGCAAATAAATGCTTCCTGTAGATTTAAGAACCCTACTCATTTCCAATAATCGAACCGCCATAAAGCAAAGAAACGCCCCCATATCATCGCCGTAAGTCAGTCTTGACCAGTCAATAACCGCCCAAACTGCCGGGTGATCATCCTGTAACTGATCCGTCCATTCTTCGTGAACGTCTTTTTCCCAGGACCAGCGATCTTGAAACTTGGCACCAGATGCTAGGCTATCAGGAGTTGCGTGAAAGTCCCTGCCCTTGTTGAACGGCGGATCGGTGGCAATTAAATCTATGGTCTCAGAGTTAATTGCACGAAGAAAATCAAGATTGTCCCCGTGAAATAGGGTTCGGTTCTTGATGTTGCATTCCGTCATTTTGTCAATTCCTTAAAGGTCAGTTTCCTACCCTCCATATTTACAACCATTTTACACATCTGTTCAATTGTATCAAAATCCCTGACATTGTGACGACCAGCAAATTCATTGACATAACGATGTAGATGCTTTTCAGACATATAGTGGTAGGTGCCGTGATAGCCGCGCTTGAGCATTGCCCAGAAACTTTCAATGCCATTCGTATGTGCCATTCCATTGACATATTCAGATACCGAGTGCTTGACACTTTCGTGATAGTAGGGAATGCCGTTGTAACCCCGGTGGTCATCGGTATAGACGGTTGCGCCTTTGTCTACATTGTCTCCAATAAACGGATGCAGGGTCTGGGCATCAGTGCTATTGACTACTGTTGCAGTAACTTCATTGGTCTCTCTATCCTTAATGCCAACAACAGTGGCCTTGCCAACAGCTCCGCGACCCGTGTCCTTGAGGGCCTTTCGCTTGGAGTTAGACATATTCCTGCGCTTGCCGCCAATGAAGGTCTCGTCAACCTCTACCGGACCCAGAAAATTGACGTCGCTGTCCTTAAAGGTTTCGCGGATGCGGTGTGCCAGGTGCCAGGCATTCTTCTGGGCAATGTTCAGGTCACGATGCAGTTTCATTGAGGAAATGCCTTTGATATTAGTAGTCATCTGGAATATGGCAATTGCCCAGGTCTGGTAATCGAAGTTTGACCCCTGCATAACCGTGCCAGTCTTGGTTGAAAAGAACCTGCGGCAGGTGCGGCAGCGGAACCTCATATCGGGATGAGTAGTAGGGTCTTGAATGTTGTGTGATCCGCAGTGTGGACACTTGACCTGATCACCCCATCGAACCTGAATGAACCAGTTTTCTGCCGTTTCACTGTCGGGAAACATCCTGAAAAGGTCAATCAGGGACAGTCCTTCCCGATAGTGCTTGCCGGGTGCTTTTTTTGCCATTGACTTTACTTCTAACTATTTGTTTAACTTGTGATAAGTATAGCAGAATGGTTAGGAAATGTCAAGCATTATTCTGGGTTTTTTGTTGGTTTTTTGAGAACTTGCAGCTTTGATGTCGGCGCTGGTTTCTGGAGCGGCAATGGTTAGGATTGGTTATAATTCCCCTGTTTTAACCTCTATTTCCAGCAAGGCAATCAGCCTCGCTTGCTTTATTCTTCTTCCTTACGGTGTAGACCGGTCAGAATACAGCTTGATGGCCACCAGCACCGGTGGCAGAACCACAGGATCTACGAGAGCCTGTATAAATGAATCAAACATGGTTTACCCGCTTCCCGGCCTCGATCCCGGTCTCGAGAAGGTTGCTGCAACAGTGCCCGATAATTACGGTTATCGGACATTTTACACAACTGAAAAGAGACCACACAATGCACCTCGTACCCCAATCCGTACCCCACTCCAAACTCCAACCTTCCACCGGCCTCACCGATCTGCTCCTACAAGCCAAATTCGAAGCCACCAAACGCAGCTATAAAGCACAATGGAAACTCTGGCTTGACTACTGCCAATCACAAGTACTCGATCCACTGCCCGCCGATCCGGTAGCGGTTGCCGAATATCTGGTCATGCGCGGTGAGACCGGGTGCAGTTATGCAACCATCCAATCCAGCATAGCCGCCCTGAATTTCGCGCATGAAGTAAATAACCTTGCTAGCCCCGGTCAAAACACAATCGTAAAAACCGCCATGAAAGGACTGTCTCGCAAGTTGCAAGCCGGCAATCAAAAGCAAGCCCGCCCTCTCGACGCGGAATCCGTAGCCACTATTCGAGGCCATATTAATGGTCATGCCGATACCCACCTCAAAGCCGCCGGACTCGGTGAAGGGTATAGCGGTCATAGTAGCCGGGTTGGCTTGGCAATCCGCATGACGCACAAGCAAGCCCCCGTGTCCGCAGTATGCCGTCAGGGGCGCTGGAGTTCTGCCCGCATGGTTAACCGCTATACCCGCAATGAGCAGGCCGGTGAGGCGTTGCGGTATTTGTAACAGCGGTTTCACTTGCTCCAGCGTGAATCTTTACCGGGTTAACCCTAGCAAGCCCCTAAAGATTCAAGCTGGAGGCATAAAAAAGGGCGGTCAATGCCGCCCTTTGTGTTCAGCAGGTGTTGCGCAATAGCTCAATCAGCACAATAGCCACTACGATCACCCTTATCGCAGTCTATGCTGCTCAATCCCTGAAAGGGTGATGATTCGCAGTAGTCGGTGCTGTCGGTGCGCCATTTTGAAGAGGATTTCAGGTAGGTTGCGGTTGGGCCTGTGCCGTATGCCTTTAATGCTTCCGCCTGAGTTGTGCACACGCACGAGTCGTTCATGTTGCCGTTCCTGAACTTGTAGACAACGCCGCCATTCTCGGAGTTATCGTCTGGATGGGCGCAACTGTCATTCCCGCGAATGGTCGCTGTCGCGCTGTCTTGGCTCCGGTCAATAGTGAAACCCGCGACACTCATCAGGCGAACCATGATTATTGAGCTTGTGCTGCCGGCGTCAGTTCCCGCCGGTCTCGGATCGATCCGGTCATCTGCCACGCAGAGGCACGGCTATTCGGTTGCATGATCGGCTACAAGGTCGAAAACGACAGCAGTGAGCATTGCCAAGTCATCTGGCGGCACACTCTTCTCTGGCGCAATGTGTTTATGCGGCACCCGCAAATTTTTCAGCGCTTCCCCAAACTTCAAAAAACCGAATTTCAGTAATGGATCAGTTTGAAGCGACACTTACCTGAAGTATTTCAAACTGATCCAGTTTGTTCCAGAGTTGTCAAAATCAAATCTTACAAGTGGAAAGCATGTTAAGTGCCCATTTAGGAGGATTCTTCCAGCTATAGGCGCCTTTTTCTTTCCAGCTTTTAGTACTTCCGCGTTTACCTAGTTGCCTTTTATTGAGCCATCCTTTTAGAAATTCATCGTGCGGATAAACGTAATAATCATCTCCATTGCAAAAAGCGATGAAGATTTCCTTTTGACAATATTTTTCCTAATTACCACCAATCATAAGCAGGTTTTGTGATACAATGGGACAGATGCAACCACTTGATTAAAAAGGAGTATATCCATGAAGCGAAATCCTGTCCAGTTCCAGAAAGGCCTCAGTCTCAACGAATTTCTCGAACATTACGGAGACGAGGACAAGTGCCATGACGCACTGTTCCGGCTGCGCTGGCCGGACGGC
>JAPOSW010000123.1 GCA_026709505.1 Gammaproteobacteria bacterium
CTTCCCCAAGGGTACCGATTTCCGGCAGGTCACGGCGGAGCAGGTGCGCCAGGTCTTCCACGAGGGGCTGTCCCTGTCCTGACCGGCTGCTGAAGGCAGCCCGGCGATGTGCCCGCGGCAAGCGGGCTGCGGAGGCGTTCGCCCGCAAAGCCGCACGGCGCGGATTATGATGCCGGAAAGTCGAGACTGTCACCGTTTCGGGACCAGAAGAGCGCCTCGGAAACACGGTTTCCCCCCTGTCTGTCCATGAGGCTACGCCTTCATGGACAGACAGGGGCAGTGTTGCACTTCGGACTGGAATTGGGGAAGCACTATAAGACCCACTTCAAGAATAAAGTGGTTTACTGCAACTGCGATGATCCCTTTGGAATTTGAATGCGGTGCTGCTCGACAGCGCTTGCGAGATCCTCGTCGCCATAGAGGTCCATGGCCATGCTGAATTCCTCATTGTAGACATCATTAATCCGCTTGAAGAGCAAGACCGGAAAAATATAGGTCTTGTAATCAGACGCATCTGTCGGGCCGGTAATAATATGTGCGGCCATCCACACAGGGCGGGGTGTTTGCAAGTGGTTACGCTTAATAAAATGTTATAATATTACGTTTTGTTGCTTAACAACGCCTCCAGAGGTGTAACCGAAAGAGTAAATTACATGATTAGAACATTATTCGCCGTATTGGGCATTGTAATGACCCTTGGCCTGGGATACACGATGGCTCATGAAAAAACAGACCTCACCCTTGCCGCCCCATGGGAGGTCGCAAGTTACGATCCTGCCGTTTCCGGTTTTGCCTTCCAACGGCTTCAGCTTATGGAAAATCTTGTGGATGCGGGTGTTGATGCCACGCTTCGCCCTGGACTTGCAACTCGCTGGTCTGTCTCGGAGGACGGACTAACCTGGAATTTTGTGCTTCGTTCTGGCGTCACATTCCATGATGGGACGCTTTTTGACGCATCGGCTGCTGCCAGGTCATTGAATCGGGCATGGAAACAGCCAGGCATATTGAAAAAAGCCCCGATCAACAATATTTTCGAAAGGGATGGCTCAGTTGTCATTACCCTGGATCGACCCTTCACATCATTGCCAGCACTGCTTGCACATTCAACAACGATCATTTCCTCTCCAACTGCGTTCGATAGCAATGATAATCCGGTCGCCCTAATCGGTACCGGGCCATTCAAGGTCGAATCTTTCACGCCACCCCAAAGCCTGACGCTTGTGCGCAATGAAAACTATTGGGGAGTGCCTTCAAAACTGGCAAACATCACATACCTAGCATCCGGCAGGGCAGAAACCCGTGCATTACTGGCGGAAAGCGGTGATGCGGATATGGTATTCACGCTTGACCCATCCGGTTTTTCCCGTCTGCAGGATGTCGATTCGATCAATACAGTCGCACTACCGATTCCTCGTGTCGTAACATTGAAAGTCAATGCGAGCCATCCGTTTCTTTCTGATGCCAGAGCACGCCAGGCACTGAGCCTTGCTATTGATCGCGATGGGATTGCTGCGGCAATCACGCGTTTTCCAGAGGCAGCGTCAAGCCAGCTCTTTCCGCCGGCACTCAATGTCTGGCACGAAAAAAATCTGGAACCGCTTGAACATGACATCCAGGCTGCCAAGACTCTTCTGGCTGATCTCGGCTGGACAGTTGGGGACGACGGCATCCTGCAAAAGGAAGGAGAGCGGTTTTCCATTCTACTAAGAACTTTTCCTGATCGACCTGAACTGCCGCTGATTGCTGCGGCACTGCAGGACCAGTGGCGTGACATTGGAGTCGAGCTGGAAATTAGTGTAGCGAACTACTCGGAGATCCCGGCAGGCCATCAGGATGGAACGCTGCATGTTGCTCTCTACGCTCGAAACTATGGCCTAACGCCCGACCCCATCGGTACTGTACTCTCAGATTTCGGTGCAGGTGGTGGAGACTGGGGAGCAATGGGATGGGAAAACATGGCTGTCGTGAATGCGCTTGACATGATCGCGACAACGAGCGATACAGCAGTACAACGCAAGAATATCCAGAAGGTGGTTCGCGCCCTGCATTCTGAACTGCCGGTGATTCCGATTGTCTGGTACCAGCATACAGTTGCAGTAGCAGACGGATTGCAAAATGTAGTTATCGACCCTCTGGAAAGGTCTTACGGTCTTAGCGCCATTTCTTGGGATAACTGAAGATTATCGCAACACCGTGATTTCGGCCTTCTTAGCGCGGGGGCTGCAAGCCGTCTTGGTTGCCCTGATCGTCAGCGTCTTCAGTTTCATTATGATGAAGGCACTACCTGGCGATGCCGCTTACCGCATTGCCGCAGGGCGCTATGGTTATGACATGATGGATGCCGCATCGGCCGAGGTCGTCCGCAAAGAGCTTGGACTGGACCAGCCCTTGTTGCTACAGCTTGCAGACTGGATTTCTGCACTGGCAAAATTTGACCTAGGCAAATCTCTCGTGTACGGTACACCGGTCATGGATGAAATCGCGGTTCAGCTGGGATATTCTCTACTGCTCGCGGCGGGTGCCGTACTGGCATCACTTCTCATCGCCCTGCCTGTGGGAATCGCTGCCGGTCTTCGTCCTGGCGGTCTGGTAGACAAGGCAAGCTTCAGCCTGTCGGTTTTTCTGCGTGCGATTCCATTCTTTGCGCTTGGGATACTGCTCATCCTGGTGTTTGCCATTCAGCTGGACCTGCTACCCGTAGCGGGCTTCCACAGTCTAGAACATCTAGTGCTACCATCACTAACACTCGGACTTGGACTCGCTACCGTATCCAACCGAGTGGTGCGCGATGCGGTTGCAGATGCCATGACGGCGGAATGGAGGCTATTTTCGCGTACCAAAGGACTATCCGCTCGTCTTACCATGCTTCGTCATGTACTCCGCAACGCCGCACTGCCCGTGGTTGCCTATGTCGGTGTTCAGCTGGCTTATCTAATCGAGGGTGTAGTAATCGTGGAAGCAGTCTTTGCCTGGCCAGGCATCGGCCATGCGTTGGTCCATGCAATTTTTTCCCGCGATATCCCTATGGTGCAGGGTACGGCGCTGACTCTTGGACTCCTTTATGTGGTGCTCAACCTCTGTATTGATTTGGCCTGCCGCGGCATCGATCCCAGAACAAGGCTATCAGCACGAGAGAAACAAGGTACGTGAATATAAACCCAATGCATTCTCAGCCCGGACGCTCGATACGCGACGGAAGAAGAATCACTGGGCTGATATTGCTGGGCATGCTGGCCTTGGCAGCCTTGGCTGGCCCCGATCTTGTAAATCATGACCCAGCGCGGCAATCGCTACTTGAGGCGATGCAGGGTCCGAGCAGCGAACACCTGCTAGGAACGGATCATTTAGGTCGGGATATGGCCGCACGACTATTGTCCGGCGCACGACTCTCGCTTTTCCTGGCTTGCCTCTCGACAATCACCGCAGCCTTGCCGGGAATTCTGCTCGGGATCACTGCATCTTGGCTAGGCGGATGGATGGACCGGATTCTCTGCGCATTTGCCGATGCAGTGCTTGCGCTGCCCGGTCTTCTTCTAGTGCTTATGCTCGCCGCTATCTCACCGGGATCATGGTGGGCTCTCTATATGGGAATCTCGCTCACGCTATGGGTCGAGTATTTTCGTTATACCCGGCAGCGAGTCCGCATTGTTCTGGCTGATCCAGCAGTGGAAGCGTCACAACTCCTGGGCCTTGGGCCCGGGACAATCGTACTCCGCCATCTCTTGCCGGAAATCGGTCCCGGGCTTCTGACCATTGCTGCTTTCGGTGCCGCAACCGCTGTGACGGCTGTCGCCGCCTTGGGCTTTGTGAGCGTGGGCATCCGGCCACCGACTGCAGAATGGGGAAGCATGATGACGGAGTTATTGCCTTATTGGCGAGAGTCGCCTTTCCTGATTATCCAGCCCGTTGCCTGCTTGTTTATTACAGTTCTGGCTCTGCACCTTTCAGTCGGCGGAGGGGTGCAGCCATGAAAGCACCAGGGCGAGTTGTAATTTCGGTTCAGGCACTCTGCATTCACGCAGGAAAGGATATTCTGCTCGGTCCCATTGAATTTCACGTTCGTGAAGGAGGGACGCTCGTCATCATCGGAGAAACCGGTGCAGGCAAGAGCCTGGCTGTGCAGGCTATCCTGGGTACCTTGCATGGAAGCCTGCTGGCAGAGGGACAGATTACGGTCAACGGTCAAAGACATGACTTGCTCGCACCGAGCACTCGCGCCAACTTCTGGGGCAAGGAACTTGCAACACTTCCCCAGGAACCCTGGAGGGCTCTTGATCCACTTATGCAGTCCCATCGACAGGTTTGTGAAACACATCGATTTGTTTCCTGCCATTCTCAACATGCAGCAGTGGTCGCAACGAATAATGCATTCGGATCTCTCGGCTTGAATGGAGCCGAACAACATTTGCCCGGTACTCTTTCTGGAGGGATGGCACAACGTGTCGCATTTGCTGCTGCAACCGCTGGCGGTGCTCCGATCCTTCTCGCGGATGAGCCTACGAAAGGCCTTGATACTAAGCGCCATGCCACGGTCGTATCGCTGCTGTCACAGGTTCCAGATTCAGGCGGGGCGCTTGTCGTTATAACGCATGACATATCCGTTGCACGCAGTCTTGGCGGGGACGTTCTGATTCTCAAGGATGGCTGTATGATTGAACAGGGACCGACTCATGCAGTTCTTGATTATCCTAAAACCACTTACACAAAAGATCTCGCCAATGCACAACCAGCTTGCTGGAAACCTGCAAAGCCATGCCAATCTGGCGATTGGGTGCTCAAGGCGGATTCTATTCGCATAAAGCGCGGAGGCCGTGTACTGGTTGATAATTTTTCTTTAAGACTGCATGCTGGTGAGCGGATCGCAATCTCGGGGCCCAGCGGCGGAGGCAAAACGACGCTTCTGGATACATTAGCAGGGCTTCTTAGGCCTGCTAATGGTGAGATCCAGCGTGCAGAACATCTTTCTTCTACGGACATACAGAAACTTTATCAGGACCCTCCAGCGGCGTTCCCGGCCCGGGTAAACTTGTCTTGTTCTTTGCGCGATGTGGCTCGAATTCATGGTGTTGACAGTGCTCAAGTTGCCTGCCTGCTAAGTCGTCTTGGGATAAATTCGGCACTTCTTGACCGACGTCCCGATGAGGTTTCAGGAGGTGAACTGCAACGCATTTCTATTGCTCGCGCACTAACAGTCAGGCCCAGGATATTGCTTGCAGACGAGCCAACTTCTCGCCTGGATCCGATCACGCAAAGGGATACCATGAAACTCCTGGCCGACATTGCCAGTGACGAAAACATTGCCATCCTGCTTGTTACGCACGATATTGCCATGGCAAAAGCTTGGGCAAACCGATGTATTGCGCTCAGCTCTCCTGAAGAACCCTTGCCCCCTGGAGGGTGGGGCAATCGTCTGGACAAGGCTTATTAAGGGTTTTACCGAACCAGAGAATAGGGAGGATATGCGGCTTCTGGAATCTCCTGAGATTATACCTGGCGTTGCTTCCATGTTCCTCCCGTGACCTATATGCCGCTTCAGGCTTTAATTGCCTTGCAAAGTCCGCTCCAGTGCGATGTGGGTCCGGTGAAATTTGTCCATTTTCACTGAACCGGAATACCAATTCAGGACAACCGGATCCATCTTGACTTGTTTATTTGCTGCCAAATTGTTTGCAAAGCAACAATTTCATCGAATAAATGAAAATTAAATTAACAATAAACGAAAATATTTGTATATTATCGAAACATACACTTGACTATCACAAGTTTTCATTTCGACCTAATTAATGGGGAGGCTTAAATTACAATGAAGAAAAAAATCCTATTGACCTTTGTGGTTGCCCTGATCGTCTTGACGGGGGCTTTCCGTGTCGCATCAGCCGATATGGCAAGAGCCATGAGCTGGATCAGTTCCGAGTTTCAGCCGTCTACGCTCACAGCAAATGAGCAACGGGCTGAAATGGAATGGTTCATCAAGGCGGCAGAGCCCTTCAAGGGCATGGAGATCAATGTCCTGTCGGAAACCATTCCAACTCACGAATACGAGTCAAAGGTTCTGACCAAGGCATTTGAGGAAATTACCGGAATCAAGGTCAACCATCAGCTGCTTGGCGAGGGCGAAGTGGTTCAGGCAGTGCAGACCCAGATGCAGACCAATCGAAACCTCTACGATGCCTACATCAACGATTCGGACCTGATCGGAACGCATTCACGCCTGCAGCTTGCTGTAAACCTGACCGACTGGATGGCGGGAGAGGGAGCTGATGTAACCTTGCCAACACTGGATGTCGATGATTTCATGGGCAAGAGCTTCACCACTGGTCCGGACGGCAAGCTCTATCAATTGCCGGATCAGCAGTTCGCGAACCTGTATTGGTTCCGCTATGACTGGTTCAGCCGTCCTGAACTGCAAAGCCAGTTCAAGGAACTGTATGGCTACGATCTGGGTGTGCCGGTCAACTGGTCGGCCTACGAGGATATTGCTGAATTCTTCTCGGTACATGTTCAGGAAATAGACGGAGTCCGGGTTTATGGTCATATGGACTACGGAAAACGTGCCCCCGACCTCGGCTGGCGCATGACTGATGCATGGCTGTCCATGGCTGGCGCCGGAAGCAAGGGCCTGCCGAACGGCGTGCCCGTGGACGAATGGGGGATTCGCATGGAAGCTGGAAGCTGCAACCCGGTTGGCGCATCCGTATCGCGTGGCGGTGCGGCGAATGCTCCGGCTGCAGTTTATGCAATTCGCAAATGGGATGAATGGCTCCGTCAATATGCTCCTCCCGGCGCGGCAAGCTATGACTTCTACCAGTCCTTGCCGGCCTTGTCACAGGGCAATGTTGCCCAGCAGATTTTCTGGTATACCGCTTTCACGGCTTCCATGGTTGCACCGAAGAGTGAAGGCAACAATACTGTCGATGACGCGGGTAATCCGCTTTGGAGAATGGCGCCATCGCCGCATGGCCCTTACTGGGAAGAAGGCCAAAAGCTCGGCTATCAGGATGCCGGATCATGGACGCTGTTCAAGTCAACGCCAGTCGACCGTCGCAAGGCGGCCTGGCTGTATGCGCAGTTTACTGTTTCGAAAACCGTTTCACTGAAAAAGACGCATGTTGGGTTGACTCCGATTCGCGATAGCGATATTCGTCATCAGTCATTCACGGAGCGTGCGCCAAAACTGGGGGGACTGGTTGAATTCTACCGTTCGCCCGACCGGGTGAGATGGTCGCCCACTGGCATTAATGTGCCCGATTACCCGAAACTGGCGCAAATCTGGTGGCAGCAGATCGGTGATGTCAACTCCGGGGCATTTACCCCTCAGGAAGCCATGGATCGGCTGGCCTCCGAAATGGACCAAGTCATGGCAAGAATGCAGGCGGCGGATGAGCGCAACCAGACCTATGGCGGTTGCGGGCCCAGACTCAACGAGGAAAAGGATCCTGAGTGGTGGCTCAGCCAGCCCGGTTCACCCAAGGCGAAAGTGAATGAAAAGCCACAGGGCAAAACCGTGAATTATGATGAGCTCGTCAAGCGCTGGAGCGAAAATTAATTTCACTTGAACTATCGTTTGCCTGTCTTGGGTTGAATGCCTGAAACAGGCAAACGATTCGCTTGACCCGGCTTATCAGGAATGCTGGAATGCATTCATCCTGATTGTGCATCGGCATTTTCTGCAATATTCTTGATGTCATTGCAGACTTGCCGTTCTGGCATTGCAACATCAATTCCGCAAAGACTAGAGAGACCAGCCCATGGGCCTTGAAGCTCGCGAACGTGCAGACCTTAACCTGAGACAGAAAGAGGTTTGGAAAATTGCGAAGACGGAAGGACTCGTACAGGTTGATCGACTGGCCGAAAGACTCAATGTCTCGGCACAAACCATACGTCGAGACTTGAATCAGCTAACCCGGGCTCGACTGCTGCAGCGAATACACGGCGGTGCTATTACCTGCGACAGTGTTGTCAATCTGGGCTATGGCGCCCGCAAGCTGCTCGCTGCCGAAGGCAAGGTACGAATTGCCAAAAAAGCGGCTGAACTCATCCCAAACGACTGCTCCTTGTTTATCAACATCGGAACTACAACCGAACAGGTGGCTGTCGAACTGGCTCGCCAGCACGATGGATTGCTGGTCGTCACCAATAACCTGAACGTGCTGAATACTGTTGTCCAGAACGATCAGATTGAAGCCTTCATTGTCGGGGGCCAGATCCGCCCTCAAGACGGCGGGATTGTCGACAATGCCGCTACGGATTTTGTGAGCCAGTTTCGGGTCGATTACGCGGTCATCGGAGCCTCGTCGATTGAGGAGCAGGGTATCGTCACGGACTTCGACTGGAGGGAAGTTTGCGTTGCCCGAACCATGATCCAACACGCACGAGGAGTGATCCTGGTTGCCGACTCAAACAAGCTCAAACGCAAGGCACCTGTTTTCCTTTGCGAACTAAAGGAAATCGATCATTTCATTACAGATGCCGAAATACCCAAGAAGCTCATGCAGTACGCACATTCCAATGAAGTGAGCGTGCATGTTTGCAGCTAGCGCCACAAGGTTTCCAGCATTGTCGGTTGAACTCAAAAACGTAACGAGAGTCGTGGATGGAATGACCCATATTCATCCTACGAATCTATCTCTACAGGACAGGGAATTCAACGTGCTGCTGGGAGCCACATTGAGTGGCAAGACCACGTTCTTGAGGCTGATGGCCGGACTTGAGAGGCCTTCATCGGGAGAAGTCTGGTTCTCAGGGCAAAATGTCACCAGTGTTTCAGTGCAGAAACGAAACATTGCCATGGTCTATCAGGATTTCATCAATTACCCGAATTTCAGCGTTTTCGAGAATATCGCATCCCCTCTCAAAGTTGCGGGCAAGAAGCCGGATCAGATCAATCAGGAGGTCGGTAAAATGGCTGAATTGCTCAAGCTATCCGAATTCCTGGATCGTGATGTCGCCAGTCTATCGGGGGGGCAACAGCAGCGTATTGCCCTGGCACGTGCATTGGTAAAGAAGGCTTCACTGGTTTTGCTTGATGAGCCGCTCGCGAACCTGGACTACAAGTTGAGGGAGCAGCTGCGTGAAGAGTTGCCGCGTCTGTTTGCAGCATCTGGCTCTACAGTGGTTTATGCAACCAGTGAACCGGAGGAAGCGCTTATGCTTGGCGGTCATACTGCCATGTTGTACGAAGGCAAGGTTATGCAGTACGGCAAGACAACGGACATTTACCGGCATCCCGGGAACCTTGAGAGTGCAAGAATATTCTCTCATCCTCCAATCAACGTAACAACGGTTGTCAAGTCAAGCGACATGATGGCGATTCCGGGGATCGCCAACTGGCAGTGCCCGGAGTCTTTCAGCAGTCGTCCGAATGGAGAGTATCTGCTTGGAGTCCGGCCGCATCACCTGAGTTTGGCCAATTTGGAAGGAAGTGACAATCACATCCCCGTATCTGGAACTGTACAACTCGCTGAAATCAGCGGCTCCACAAGTCTCATTCACATGCGCATTAATGACAGCGACTGGATTTCCGAATCCGGCGGCATTCACGCCTATTCGATCGGGGAGTCGATAAATGTGTACATGCATCTTGACGGGTGTCTCTACTTTAATCGGGATGGTTCCGCAATCCACTGACAAAGATAAGCGATCATGGCCAAACTTACGCTGCAGGATATTCGACACAGCTATTTGAGCAATCCGCAAACGGATGGGGATTTTGCGATCAAGCACATTGACATGGTGTTTGAGGATGGTGGGGCCTATGCATTGCTGGGTCCCTCCGGCTGCGGCAAGACCACCTTGCTGGGCATTGTCTCTGGCCTCATTTCGCCGACTTCAGGGCGAATCCTGTTTGATGGGGAGGATGTCACCAATGTGGATACGATTCATCGTCACATCGCTCAGGTATTCCAGTTCCCGGTCATCTACGACACCATGTCGGTATTTGAGAATCTGGCATTTCCACTTCGCAATCGAAAAGTACCGGAATCTGCGATTCAATCCAGAGTTGTTGAAGTGGCAAAAATGCTGGATCTGGAAGAAGGCATTCATCGAAGGGCATCTTCAGTGACAGTGGATGGCAAACAGAAAATTTCCCTGGGGCGCGGTCTGGTCAGAGAGGACGTCAATGTCATGATGTTTGATGAACCCCTGACGGTTATTGACCAGAATATGAAGTGGGAATTGCGTTCCAAGTTGAAGGAGCTGCATCAGAATGTCCGGACAACCATGATCTACGTAACCCATGATCAGACAGAGGCGCTGACTTTTGCGGATCAAGTACTGGTCATGTACGAGGGCAGGGTGGTCCAGTCCGGAACTCCGGTCGAGTTGTTCGAAAAGCCCGGGCATACCTTTGTGGGCTACTTCATCGGCTCTCCCGGCATGAATATCTTGCCCTGCAAAGTCAGCGGCGAAACGGTGGAATTCTCAGGGCTGCCGGTTGAGTGTGGCAACCAGATTGAAAGCATGCAAAGCCTTCAAGACAGTCGGACTACTACCGAGATCGGCGTGCGACCCGAGTATGTCCGGTTCAGCGATCAGGGCATTCCGGTCAGGATTCGTCGGGTCGATGACCTGGGACGGCATCAGCTGGTGCATGTCGAGCACGAACAGCATGGAATCAAATTGATCTGTCCGGAAGACGCCCTCATACCGGAAGGCAGTGCCCGGATCCAGTTCGACAAGGACCGCACTTTTCTCTACGCCAATAAATGGCTGGCTGGAGAGGGTAGCCACCCATGATCAACAAAACGATCAAGCAAAGTGCCTGGTTTTTTGTCATACCGGTGATATTGCTGGTTGCCTTCAATGCATTGATACCCCTGATGACCGTGGTCAACTATGCATTTCAGGAAACATTTGGCGATAACGTTTTTTTCTGGGAAGGGCTGACCTGGTTTGAACAGGTTCTCAATTCTGACCGATTCCACGATGCATTCCTCCGGCAGATCATGTTCACCTCCGTCATCCTGCTGATCGAGGTTCCGCTTGGCGTAGCCATTGCACTGTGCATGCCGCGAAAGGGACCCTGGGTTTCAGTCTGTCTGGTCCTGATGGCATTGCCGTTGCTGATTCCCTGGAATGTCGTTGGTGCAATGTGGAACATTTTCGCTTTGCCCGATATCGGCCTTCTTGGCTATTCCCTGAACAGCATGGGAATCGATTACAACTTCACCCAGCAGCCCATATCCGCCTGGGCAACCACGATTCTGATGGATGTCTGGCACTGGACTTCATTAGTGGTCTTGTTGGCCTATGCGGGATTGAGTGCCATTCCGGAAGCCTACTATCAGGCCGCCAGGATTGACGGTGCCTCAAAATGGGCTGTATTCAGGTGGATTCAGCTGCCCAAGATGAAGCGCGTGTTGACGATTGCGATTCTGCTTCGCTTTATGGACAGTTTCATGATTTACACCGAACTCATTGTGCTTACCGGTGGTGGGCCGGGTAACTCAACAACATTGCTGTCCATTGACCTGGTGAAGCTGGCTTTAGGTCAGTTTGACTTGGGTCCTGCCGCTGCGATGTCGCTGATTTATTTCTTTATTGTGTTGCTGATTTGCTGGGTGTTCTACACCGTGATGATGAAAAATGAGCAGCAATAGCCGAACAGTCTCGATGCCGTTGCACCAGCGCTTGGTGCCGGCCGTGTACATTCTTTTTCTGATGTTGCCGATTTACTGGCTGCTCAGCATGTCATTCAAGACAACCAATGAAATCCTGGGAGGATTTTCATTGTTCCCGCAGGATTTCACGCTCGAAAACTATATCGAAATATTCACTGATCCGACCTGGTACAGGGGCTATCTGAATTCCATTACCTATGTTGTCATCAATACGGTAATCTCGGTTACCGTTGCACTGCCTGCCGCCTATGCATTTTCACGGTATCGATTCCTGGGTGACAAGCATCTGTTTTTCTGGCTTCTGACCAACCGCATGGCGCCGCCTGCGGTTTTTGCCCTGCCGTTTTTTCAGTTGTATGCGGCAATTGACTTGTATGACACGCACATTGCCGTCGCACTTGCGCACTGTCTGTTCAATATCCCGCTTGCAGTCTGGATTCTGGAAGGCTTCATGTCAGGTGTTCCAAAGCAGCTGGATGAAATGGCATATGTCGATGGATATTCCTTTCCGCGATTTTTTGTAAGGATATTCATGCCTGCGATTGCCTCGGGTATCGGTGTCGCCGCATTTTTCTGCTTCATGTATTCCTGGGTAGAAATGCTGCTTTCGAAGACCCTGACTTCGGTGGCTGCCAAATCCATTGCAGCCACCATGACCCGAACGGCTAGCACAGCAGGTTATGAACTGGGCCTGCTGGCTGCTGCCGGGGCTTTGACGATTATTCCCGGAGCGATTGTGATTTATTTCGTCAGAAATTACATAGCCAAGGGATTTTCCCTGGGACGGGTATAGTCGGATGCTGGATTTGTCGTGGATGGCATGGACCTGGCCGACTGCAGGATTCTTCATTTTCCTTCTGCTGTGTATTGTGTCGATGGGCATCTGGGAGAAATTCAGTCCGGGTGGCGGCCCAAGGCGTGGAGTCTTCGGCATTGATACAACCAGGGGCGATCGTCTGTTCATCAGCTTGCTTGGCAGCATTTTCATTTTCCTCGCCTGGCTCTGGGTATTTTCGACGCCTCTTTGGGGAGCATTGGCTCTTTCCATTGTGTGGACCCTTTTTGTCTTTCTGCGCGTTTGATCCATCTGCCGGTCTTCTTTCACCGGGCGACTTGAAATGACCATAGAATTAGGCGAGCGGGGTATTTTCGATCTGGTGGTCATCGGCGGCGGCATCAATGGCGCTGGCATTGCCCGGGATGCGTCCGGTCGAGGACTCAAGGTACTGCTCTGCGAGAAAGACGATTTTGCCGGGCACGCTTCGTCAGCCAGTACCAAGCTGGTTCATGGCGGCTTGCGCTATCTTGAGCATTGCCATTTTGGGCTGGTCAGGCACAGTCTGCGCGAGCGTGAAATTCTGCTCAAGAACTCCCCGCACATCATTTGGCCCCTGCGATTCGTATTGCCGCATGATCGTTCCCTGAGGCCGAAATGGCTGATTCGGGCAGGATTGTTCCTTTATGACTCCTTGGCACCGATGCACCGGCTGGAGAAGTCCAGCCAGATCAAGCTGCAGCAGCATGCGGCCGGAGGACCATTGAAGTCGCAGTACCGGCATGGCTTTGCCTATTCGGATTGCTGGGTTCAGGATTCACGGCTGGTGATATTGAATGTTGCCGCTGCAGAAGCTTTTGGCGCATGCGTACTGAATCGAACCAAGTGCATGGATTTGAAGCGCGAGGAGAATTACTGGTGGGTTACCCTTGACCGGCATGGCGACAGAAGCATGTTGAAGGATGCTTGTCGAATCCGCACCAGAGCAGTCGTCAATGCAACAGGGGCATGGGTTGGTTCCATGCCCCAGGGTCTTGATCAAATAGACAGTCAACGACCGGTACGTCTTATTCGTGGCAGCCATATTGTGGTAAGAAAACTATTTGACCATCCTTATGCATTTATCTTTCAGACCATTGACCGCAGGGTAGTCTTCTGCATCCCTTACGAGCGGGACTTTACCTTGATTGGGACTACGGAGAGAGCTTTGGATCGACCTGATGACGATGGGGAAATCTCTGATTCGGAAATCGAGTATCTCTGCCAGGCCGTGAATCGATATCTTGAGACAACGGTTAATCCGGATGATGTTGTCTGGACTTTCAGCGGAGTCCGCACGCTGTGCGGCGATGGCGACACGGAAGCCAGCCGTTTATCTCGTGATTACACCCTAGGCTTCGATGATTCACTGGCTCCGATTGTTTCAGTATTTGGCGGCAAGATTACAACCTACCGACTGCTGGCAGAAGACGTGCTGGAACGTTTTCGCGATCTTGAGGGTTTCAACAGGCCCAAATGGACGCATGATGGCCTTTTGCCCGGCGGTGATATCGGCACTGGCGACATCAGGGAATATGCGTCTCTACTGGCAATGCAGTACAGCTGGATAACACCGGATCTGGCCAGTCACTATGCCAGCCATTATGGAACAAATGCTCATTGCATTCTGATGAATTCGACAAAATCCGGGGATTTGGGGAGGGAATTTTCGCCGAACCTTTTTCAGGCTGAAGTCGACTATTTGATTGAACACGAATATGCGAATTTTCCCGAGGACATTATCTGGCGGCGCACACGACACGGCATTCGAATGAACCCTGATCAGATCAACGGCTTACGGCGGTACATGGACTCCGTGTTAGACTTTTCCGAGAATTTGGAGGTGGCAGTCAATGCAGGCATACATTCTTAGCATAGACCAGGGTACGACCAGCTCCCGTGCTCTTCTGGTTGATCAAGACGGCAATGTCGCTCACTCCGAGCAACAGGAGTTTGCCCAGTATTTTCCGAATGATGGCTGGGTGGAACATGATCCGCGGGAAATCTGGAAAACAACGCTGAGCACTGCGAGCAAGGTACTTCAGCATGCAAAAGGCCTGTCTGGAAATGTCGAGGCGATTGGCATTACCAATCAGCGAGAGACGACGATTGTATGGGATCGCCATACGGGAGAGCCCGTTTACAACGCAATCGTATGGCAGGATCGACGCACAGCGGATGTTTGCCGTTCCTTGAATGATCCCGGTACTTCCGAAGTCATTCAGGACAAGACAGGACTTTTGCTTGATCCGTATTTTTCAGCAACAAAACTGGCCTGGATTCTCGATCAGGTCCCTGGAGCGCGTCAACGAGCCAATCGCGGTGATCTGGCGTTTGGAACCGTTGATGCATTTCTGATCTGGCATCTGACCGGGGGTGCGTCACATGCAACTGATGCAACCAATGCTTCACGTACCATGATGTTCAATATTCGAACCAATGAGTGGGACCGGGAGTTGCTGAAATTATTTTCCGTTCCTGAAAACTGTCTGCCAGAGGTTAAGGACTGCGCGGACAACTTCGGGGTTGCCGATTCTCGAGTCCTGGGGCAAGCGCTGCCTATTTTGGGCGTTGCGGGTGATCAGCAGGCGGCACTGTTTGGCCAGGCCTGTTTTGAGCCGGGCATGCTGAAAAGCACCTATGGAACCGGCTGCTTTCTTGTCATCAATACAGGTGCCGTGCTGGTCAAATCCAGACATCGCATGCTGTCGACCATTGGCTATCGGCTTGATGGTCAAACGCACTATGCGATGGAAGGTTCCATTTTTGTTGCCGGTGCAGTCATGCAGTGGCTTCGAGATGAACTTCATGTCTTCAAGGACTCTGAAGAGTCAGCCGAGCTTGCCCAGTCCCTGGAAGACAATTGCGGGGTATACATGGTTCCGGCATTGACCGGTTTGGGCGCACCGCACTGGCTTCCTGATGCACGTGGAGCAGTATTTGGAATGACGCGCGATACTGGAAAAGCGCAATTGGCGCGTGCTGCATTGGAATCGGTCGCCTATCAGAGTGCGGACTTGCTGGAAGCGATCCAGTCTGATGGCGGAAGCATCAACCGACTCAGGATCGATGGCGGAATGACCAATAATTCCTGGTTTTGTCAGTTTTTGAGCGACATTCTGGATTTGCCGGTTGACAGGCCTGCCAATACGGAAACCACAGCTCTTGGGGCGGCTTATCTTGCGGGCTTGAAATGCGGTCTTTACGCATCCTTGGAGTCAATATCAAAAAACTGGCGTGCAGGCCCTGCATTTGAGCCCCGAATGGATGCTGAACAGCGAAAACAACATCTAAAATGCTGGAAAAAGGCAGTCGATATGGTTGCCAGGTTCGCGAAAAGATAATCGGTTTTGATCGTTTGCATTGATTCGGCGAAAAGCCCATGAATAGTAAACGGGAGAAAGAACCTGATAAAATCACGGCAAGCAAGGATATCAATTTGCCGAAAGGCTCCTTGACCGGGATTCACGGAAATACGCGGCTTTTGGAACTCGTAAGATATTGAAAAATGCCTGTCTGTTCCTTATTCTTATCGGTTCCTTGTTCCAGTTTTGCAAACGGCGATGGCGGAGACGGATTTTGCGCTGATCTCATGGGTTCGTTCGCCAGGTACCTCGCAACAAGATTGTACCGCTTGACAGGATAGGGCATAATGACGGCAAATCCTCGAATGCAAAAACCTCTTGTCTTGTATTCCTCAAGCTTGATGCTGGCGGTTACAGGGTGAGGAATATCGGGGTGTTGCATGGTCAAGGCTGAGAACCAGGTGATCTTGCCGGCCAGGCCATGATTCATGCGATTGAGAAGAATATTCTATGATAGAGAAGTATACTTTATACATATTATCATTAAGTTATATAATATACCTCTAATGTTAATCGAATATCAGGGTAAACTAGTTACGATGGCAGTTGCTCTCGAGTTGGGAGAGTGCCAAATAGAGAGGATTTGACATGGACACATCGGTGGTCGATAAGCAGCCCACAGAATCGGAAACTACCAGCATGAGCATGCGCTCAAGGCCCACCCAGTCTGAGGCGGAAGCGGCAGTGCGGACGCTGATCGAGTGGGCAGGCGATAACCCCGACCGTGAAGGCCTTCGAGGTACGCCTGAGCGTGTCGTGCGGGCTTACAGGGAATTCTTTGCCGGATACGACGAAGATCCCGGGGTACTGCTTGCGAAAACATTTGAGGAAACTTCCGCCTATGATGAGATGATCGTATTGCGCGATATCCGCCTTGAATCGCACTGCGAGCATCATATCGTCCCTATCCTGGGCAAGGCACACGTCGGCTACCTGCCAGCAGGCCGTGTTGTCGGAATTTCCAAGCTGGCACGTCTTGTCGAAGTGTTTGCCAAGCGGATGCAGATTCAGGAGGCACTCACCTCGCAGATTGCGGATACCATACAAGAGGTGCTGAATCCGCATGGCGTCGGCGTTGTCATTGAAGCAGCACACCAATGCATGACCACGCGTGGAATTCGAAAACCAGGAGTCACCATGGTAACCAGCCGCATGCTGGGCAGCTTTCGCAATGATCCAGACACTCGCCGGGAATTTCTATCGATCATTGGAAATCCGAGGAGCGATTCCAGTGGCGCCCGATAATCACGTTCCAGTGGACAGTCCTCCTTTTGCCTCAAGAAATACCATCGAGCAGGTCGAGGAGGGCCTTGATTTGGCGCCGAAGTTCGATGCCGACGGACTCATTCCCTGTATTACCACCGATGCCGGTACTGGCGAGGTATTGATGTTGGGGTACATGAATAGCGAGGCCCTGCAGCGAACGGTCGTGACAGGGGAGGCGCACTATTGGAGCCGAAGCCGCCAATGCCTCTGGCACAAGGGCGCAACTAGCGGCCTTGTCCAGAAGATTGTTGAAATGCGCATCGACGATGACCAGGATGCAATCTGGCTGCGTGTCCAGATTCCGGGCTCGGGCGCCAGTTGCCATGTTGGATACCGCTCGTGCTTCTACCGATCGGTTGAAATCGGAGGTCGCCCTGATGAACCTGCGCGACTCGTGTTCAAGGAGTCAGGGAAAACCTTCGACCCGAAACATGTCTATGGTGATGCACCGAACCCAACTAAACTATGAACCGGAAAAGATTGCAGGAAAACTCTCAAGACAGGCTTTCCGGGTAAGCATTCCCAGCCTCTGAACTATACTTCAGGCGCAGTACTAATAACTCTAGTGTAACCATGAATCAATTGAACAGACCCATGATGTCCATTAATTGCGAGGCAGGTTCGGAGCATTCACGCCTTCCTGCAACTGTGCTGTCGGGTTTTCTCGGAGCGGGAAAGACCACTCTCCTCAACCAGATACTCAACAACAGGGAAGGACGTCGTGTCGCAGTGATTGTGAATGACATGAGCGAGGTCAACATCGATGCGGCACTCGTGGAACGCGGCGGAGCGAAACTCTCCCGAACGGAAGAAAAACTGGTCGAAATGACGAACGGCTGTATCTGCTGCACATTGCGGGATGATCTGCTTGCCGAGATTTCAAGACTTGCCCAGGAGGGGCGTTTCGATTACCTGCTGATTGAATCAACGGGAATCTCCGAGCCCATTCCAGTCGCCCAGACTTTCACTTTCGAGGACGAGAATGGAGTAAGCCTGAGTCAGGTTTCGCGTCTCGATACGATGGTCACGGTTGTGGATACGGCAAGTTTTCTGCAGGACTACAATGCCGCAGAAGCGCTTCAGGATCGCGGCGAGTCGCTTGGCGAAGACGACAACCGGACAGTGACCGACCTGCTCATCGACCAGATTGAGTTCGCCGATGTTATCGTGTTGAACAAGCTCGATCTCGTGAGCAGCGATCACGCTCGCGAAGTCAAGTCCATCGTGGAGGCGCTCAATCCTGGTGCGAAGGTTCTCATGGCAACGCATGGAGAGGTTCCTCTCAAGTACATGCTTGACACAGGCCTGTTCGATTATGAAAAGGCGGTTTCATCTGCTGGCTGGATTCGAGAGCTTCAGGGCGAACACACGCCGGAAACCGAAGAATATGGAATTTCGAGCTTCACGTATCGGACTTCTCATCCTTTCGACGCTGAAATGCTGTGGTCATACCTGAATGACGGGAAGAACTGGCAGGGCGTGCTTCGCTCCAAGGGTTTTTTCTGGGTAGCAGCCAACCATGGTGTTGCATACGAGCTGTCTCAAGCCGGCGGCATTACCAGCGTCAAGCCAGCGGGGATGTGGTGGGCGGCGATACCCCGAAAACACTGGGGACATCCGGAGGGACAGCAACCTGACCAGCGTCCGGGTTGGCATCCCCGCTTCGGTGACCGGGTACAGGAAATCGTATTTATTGGACAGAAGATGGACGAAGCCAAGATACGCAATCTCCTGGACGCTTGCTTGCTTGAAGATCGGCTAGCCTCCTCCGATAGCGAAGCCTGGGCAAAATTGAGTAATCCATTCCCGGATATTGAGGTGGAGGAAGAGGCAGCATGACTGGCGTTGCCCAGGATATGTCTAATCATTCTGTCACCAGTATTCTGCTATTTCCCGTCATTTGTATTTCACGATCCCATGATCTGCAAGTTGGAAACCAGGCCTTTCATATCCTGGGCAAAACCAGAAATCGCATGCACTGAATGTAGGGTCGGCTGAGAAGAACAAATTTTACCGGCAATGATGTGAAGATGGAGGCCTTCGAAGCTATCGACCTCGTTTAGCGGAATTGAAATTGACTGCCTGTCCAACTTCATGAAGAAGCAATCTCCCAGATCGACTGTCTCAAAGAGCAATCTGTACCGTTAAATATCCTGTATAAGCTCTTTCATGCGGATGCATGCCAAATTCAACAGAAGGTGCCAAACACTATCGGACAACGCCTGGACTGATGCTCATATGCAGTTCTGCAGGGTTTGGGGGGGTGGCCTTCAGATGCCTATACTTCTATTTTTACAAGGAGAAATCAGATGAACACGGCTCAAAAGATTCCCGTAACTATTCTTACGGGCTTTCTCGGATCAGGAAAGACGACTTTGCTCAACCGGATTATGAGTGAAGCCCACGGCAAGCGCATCGCCGTGATTGAAAATGAATACGGGGAAGTCGGTATCGACCAAGCGCTGGTCATTAACGCTGATGAAGAGATTTTCGAGATGTCAAACGGCTGCATCTGCTGCACCGTGCGTGGAGACCTTATTCGCGTCCTCGGCAACCTTATGAAGCGACGCGACAAGTTCGACTATGTCTTGGTTGAAACTACGGGGCTCGCTGATCCGGGTCCAGTGGCTCAGACCTTTTTCATGGATGACGAGATTCACGCGGAATTCTCTCTTGATGGAATTGTCACGCTCGTTGATGCCGCACATATTGAGCAACAGCTCGGCAGAAGTGACGAAAGCACAGAGCAAATCGCCTTTGCCGACGTCCTTGTGCTCAACAAGACGGATCTCGTGAAAGACAAGGCGCTTGACAGACTGGAAAACCGGCTTCGAGACATGAATCGAATGGCGCAAGTCGTGCGTAGCGAGAGAGCAAACATTCCCGTTGATACGGTACTCAACCTTGGCGCCTTTGACCTGGACCAGGTGCTCAAGCAGCGCCCAACCTTCCTCGAGCCGGAATACCCATTCGAATGGACTGGAGTCTATGCACTCGACGAGGGACGTTTTGAAATCAGCCTGGATGATGGGCCTGACCCGTCTATGTCACTGGTCGTCATGTCTGAACAGAATGCGGATGATGCCTCCCTGCGTGAGGGAGCGGAATGGTGCGTCAGGCAGTACGCTGAATCTGCGGTACTCATTCGCCCGGGGGAAGTGGTCCCAGCCGGAATTCACGTGAATCTTCAGCTGGATTCACCGGGGCGAAAATCATTCTTTCTGGATATTGATGAGCAGACTTGCGTAGGGCTTTATGCCCAGCATACTGCAGAAGAGTTCGACCTGCATCTGGCAAACGAGAAAGGACAGAAAGTCAAGCAGGAAGCAGAGCGAGTTTGGGTTGCGCAACACGAACATGATGATGAAGTGGGGTCAATTTCGATTGAGAGAGAGGGAGACGTTGATTCTGAAAAGCTCAATGCATGGCTTGGCGTATTGCTCCGTGAACGTGGGGTAGATATCTTCCGCATGAAGGGTTTTATCAGTTTCAAGGGCGAATCTCGCCGCTTCGTCTTCCAGGGGGTGCACATGCTCGTTGATGGCCAGCCTGATCGTCCATGGGGAGATGACCCCCGGCGAAATCAGCTTGTCTTCATTGGACGCAACCTTGATGAAGAGAGCATGCGACAGGGCTTTGAGGCATGCTTGATCTGAAAGACCACAGCCCAAGGGGAGTTATTCATCGCGGCTGGAATGCAAATGTCGAGGACTATGCCATCGCCGGCAGTTGGGGACTTGAAGGCAAAGTACTGGTAGTTGCCGATGCCGTTGGCGGCGTCTATGCATACGATGGCAAATCCGGTATAAGAATTTGGATGCAGCACAAGGTGCATGCTGGTGGAATACTGGCATTGGCAGTCCATCCGAATGGCACCACTTTTGCTACGGCTGGCCAGGATGGGCGAGTCCTTGTCTGGGGTGTTGTCGAAGGCCAGATAAATCAATCTATTGATGTCGGCACTGGTTGGGTCGAACACCTGGAGTGGTCGCCTAACGGCAAATGGCTGGCGGCTTCATGTTCTCGGAAAGTTCACGCCTACAGCTCAAGCGGTGTGGAAGTCTGGCAATCTGATGATCATCCCAGCACTGTCAGCGCCATCGAATGGTCTTCAGCAGGGGAGTTGGCAACAGCTTGCTACGGTAGAGTGACATTCTTCGATGCACCCACCGGACATCCCTTTCAGAAGCTGGAATGGAAGGGATCCCTGGTTTCAATGGCGCTGAGCCCGGATGGAGATGTTGTGGCTTGTGGCAGTCAAGACAACTCGGTACACTTCTGGCGCCGCTCCACGGAACAGGATTCCATGATGCCGGGATATCCAGCAAAGCCAGCAGCATTGGCTTTTGATGACACCGGCACCCTCTTGGCCACTGGTGGAGGGGAGGCGATAACCGTATGGAGCTTCCGGGGTGATGGACCGGAAGGAACGCGCCCGGGCATTCTGGATTTCCATGTTCAACCGGTAACAAAGGTATCTTTCGCCCACCATGGCATGCTCTTGGCCTCGACAGCGAGGGATGGCGCCATAGTAGTGTGGTCGCTCCAGAAGGACGGAACAGGCGAGTCGATTGGAACTGCAATGCTAGCGGATTTAGGTACTGAATTGTGCTGGCGACCCGACGGGAGAAAACTGGCCGCTCTCGATGCACAGGGCGGCGTTACAGTTTGGAATATACGATGAACGCAGATACGGAGCGCCTGCTCATGGCAAGCTCTGTTTTACTGTGCAGCCGGCTGTGGCTCAGCGCGTGCTTGCCAATACAAGCACAGACAGCTTGCTGCGGCTAGTCATGGCCATTTTAGTTTAGGAGCGGATGGGCTATCCGGGAATGTTCAATACACGCTAAAAACTGCCAACATGATTCATCGATTCACTTTATATGTCACCTCTCTTAAGCCGGGCATCGTTTGTCGGGCATTGTTTGCAGCTCTGATCATGTCAGTGTATGTGGGCTACTCGGATCTGGCGAATGCCGAGCTGATGCCTGTTCCTCAAGTTATTCGGTCGAGTCATGATTTCCCGAATATTGAAGCAGCCTCATGGATTCTCGCTGACTACCATACAGGATGGATATTGGGAGGAGAGAACATTGATGATCGGGTAGAGCCAGCAAGCTTAACCAAACTGATGACCAGCTATTTGATCTTTGATGCGCTCAAAGCGGGTCGACTGAGTGAAGAAGACATGGTTTTCGTCAGCAACAGGGCTTACAGGGCAGTCGGTTCAAGAATGTATATTGAGGAAAACACCAAGGTCTCCGTGATTGATTTGCTGAATGGGCTGGTCATTCAGTCCGGGAATGATGCGGCAATAGCGCTTGCCGAGCATTACGGCGGATCCGAGGAGTCATTTGCGATGATCATGAACCAGAAGGCGGCTGAATTGGGCATGACCAATACCCGATTTACCAATAGCAGCGGATTACCGGATCCCGGTCATTACAGCACACTCCGGGATATAACCATGCTCTCGATATCGTTGATTCGAAATTTTCCCAATTACTTCAAGCTGCACTCAGAACTCGAATTTACCTACAACAATATCACTCAGCAGAACCGGAACATACTGCTAACCCGGGATAGCCGTGTTGACGGCCTGAAAACCGGATATACCCAAAAGGCGGGATATTGCTTGATTGCCACCGCCAATCAGGAAGGGTTCAGGCTTATTGCCGGTGTTTTAGGAGCAAAAAGCAGGTTGAATCGAGCCGACCAGGTGCATGAACTTATTCGATATGGGTATTACGCATATGATTCGATTGACGTGTTGAAGAAGAATACCCATGTTGTGGCTGTCCCCATGCTAATGGGGGAGGAAAACGACGTTTCGGTTGGTACTGATAAAGGAATTCGGTTGCTTTATCCAAAAGAGACAAGGCAGAAGCTGTCGGCAAGCTTTGAGTTGCCTGAGGAAGTAGAGGCCCCATTGTCTGATGGGCAGCAAGTAGGATTCATCCAGATTAAATATGACAAGCAGCCCGTAATGCGCTCATCGCTACATGTGATTGGGGATTATCCTGAGGGGCCATGGTATAAAAAAATATACGATCTCACGAAACGCATGATTTTTCGATGGTTCGATGCCCCTGATAGTTCGACCCAGACTGAGTAAGCTTGATAGAGCTGCAAGAAGAAAGCCGGGTCTCGAATTTCACCGGTTTTCAGAAACGGAGTAACTGAAGGAAACGTTGAATGTTCCCTGTGAAAGCGGTTTTCGACCTTTACTTTATTCATAATGAATGCGGTTAACTTGAATCATTGGTTTAGCGCGAAGGTGTCAGATTGACTTCAACTCTACCCAACGGGTTTCACTCGCCGCAAAAATTCAACGGCAAGGGCACTCGATTCCAAAGTGATCCCAAGTTTCCCCGTATCGTCGAGGTGAAGATATTTCTCAAGGCCGCAGAAAATGGAGAAATTCAAGCAAGGGCTTTGCTCTGTGAAAAGTGCCAAGAGGAAGAAATCATATCAATCACTTGCAGGCTCAGCAGCAAGGGCAGCTACCATTCATTCACTTGCCGGCTATGGATAGCCAGCGAGACTGATCTCATTGAATTGCATGAACACCTTTGCTCACAGGAGCAGGTGCTGTATATATTGTAAATGCGCCAATGGCAGCAACAAGCCAACCATTGATTTTCAGGCGCCTGGGATCTGTCGATTATTTGCATGCCGAACATGCAATGAAGCAATTTACCCAAAAGCGGACTATGGAAGTAATGGATGAAGTCTGGTTGCTTGAGCATGATCCGATATATACCACAGGAGTCAGGGAGGCCGCTGAACCGAAGCGAGATGCGGCATCCATACCGATCATAAAAACCAACCGTGGCGGGGAAATGACCTATCATGGCCCCGGCCAGCTAGTAGCCTATTTTCTCCTGAATATTCGCAAGCGCCGCCTGGGACCCAGATCGCTGGTCAATCAACTGGAAGAACTGATCATTGATTTCCTCGGTAGTTACGAAGTCATCGCCAAACGTCGACAAGGTGCCCCCGGAGTCTATGTTGGCGGCAAAAAAATTGCCTCGCTAGGACTCCATACAACAGCAACGTATTGCTATCACGGGATCAGCATCAATGTCAAAATGGATTTACGGCCCTTTGAGCATATTGAGGTATGCGGCATTCCGAATCTTGAAATGACACAGCTATCGTCTCTTGTGAACGGAATCACCATCGAAGACGCGTTGAACAGACTTGAGAAATGCATCCGCAAACGGTTTTCAGAATAATCAGCTCATGCGAGTGAGTTGGCCAGTTCCCGTGCTTTTTCCAGTCGCTCAATATTCCCAACATCAACCCATACTCCTTCATGCACTTCTCCAGAAACCTTGCCCTCCTTGACCAGTACTCGAAGAACATCACCCAAATCAACCGATGTGTATTTCGAATTCCTGAACAGTTCTGTCCGATATATTCCGATTCCGGAAAAGGTGAGTCCGATTTTCTTGCCGACACGAGGTGCTAGAATTCCATCGTTAAACAGAAAATCGCCCTGCGAGCGATGAGTAGGGTTGCGGACAAGAACGAGATGTGCGTCATAGCGGTCACTCAATTCAAGGGTTTGCGGGCGACAGTCCGTAAACAGGTCTCCACTCATCACGAGCACGGTGTCGCTGGTAAATTTATCGATGCATTTTCGAATTCCTTCTGCCGTGCCCAAAGGACCTGATTCTTCGACAGATAAATCAATCTGCAGTCCGTTATGGAGGTTGTTTTTTACATACTCGTCAATCTGCTTGTAAAGATGCGAGATGTTTATCACTACCTTTTTAAAACCCAGTTCAGACAGCATCGACAGATGATAGTCAAGAATGCTGTGTCCTCCGACTTTCAGCAGGGGTTTCGGGGTTTTTTCTGTTAAGGGAAGCATCCTCGTTCCCTGACCCGCAGCAAGTATCATCGCATCCATTGTGTTTCAGAAAATCTCGTCTATGCTGAAATTGGAAAGTGTAGATTATATATCGGTCAATGAGGCATGGGTAAACTTTCGTGCCAGTAGCTATTCGTCATCTGCAAAAACCATGCCTGACATGTAGATTGCCGCAAACGGGCAACATATAATCAACCTAATGCAGTATGGATTGTGCTTGCCATCACCAGTTCAATGAATTCAATGTTTTTCCATGGAATGCTCATGGTGGCGATATCATTGGTCTGTATCAATGTGTTTCCATCGGAATTGAACCCGGTATTGCTGGGCAGCAAACCCCATAGGGCGGAGCAGTCATGTGACTTGCAATCGGCAATCTACAGTCCAGCCACTCTGGAACATCTTGAAAAGATTTCCTCGGCACGCCGTTCGGCTGATCAATGGCACAGGGATGGGTCGGTTTTGATTGAGGCTGATAGCGTTGTTTCTGACGGTCAGGGTAACTGGGTAGCGGATGGTCATGTGCATGTCAGAAATGCACATGACGGCATCTTTGCTGACCGAGCTGAATTTAGTGAAGCGAACAGAATTGCTCGGTTTTTTGGCAACGTGCTGCTTTACACCAAGGACGGGCATCCCTTGTCCGCCGAGAACATGCAAATTGACATCGACATGTTCAAAGGTGCGATGATGGACAATGCCCAGATTCACATTGTCGAGCGGGCATCGTCAATGCAGAGGCAAAACCGTACTTCGCAATCGGATAGCTCATTGTTTTCCGATGGTCAGGATAATCAACGGCCCTGGAGTCAATCGAACAGCAATTACCAGTTTTGGGCTAAAGCAATTGCAGATAAAATTGAAATCAATGGCGAGAACTACCATGTTTTCCATAATGCGGTCATGACCGCATGTCCTGGCGATGACCCCGATGTAACACTTATGGCCAGTCAAGTAGAGCTTGACCATGAACGCAGGCAGGGCAGGGCTCAGAATCTGGTTGTCAGGTTCAAGAATGTGCCCATTTTCTTTTTCCCGAAAGTGTACTTCCCGATCAGCAGCGAACGGATGACCGGGTTCTTGTTTCCTCGAGTGGGATACCAGAGACGATCAGGCCTGATCCTGTCCTTGCCCTACTATCTGAATCTTCACCCGCAATACGATGCAACCATCACCCCGAGCATCATTAGTAAACGTGGACTGCAAATTCGTGGCGAAACCCGTTATATCACGGAAAACTCCGAGGGGGTTTTCCAGGGCGAGGTTCTGCCTGATGATGATATTCTCAATGATGATCGGCATGCATTTTCATACCGCCACCGGCAGTCGTATTTTGACAGCATCGAACTAGCCGTTGACTGGGAGAAGATTTCCGATACGGAATATCGCTCCGATTTTGCTGACAATGTTGATTCAAGGGCTTCGGTTTTTTCAAGGCAGACAGTTAATTTTTCCTATAATGACCAGAGCATACGGGCAAGCGTCAGAGCGATGGGACATGAGTTGGCCAGCAGTCATTTCCAGAAGGATCGCCAACCGTATGACTTGCTGCCCGAATTCCGGTTGCAGCTGAACAGCCAGAAGGTTTCGGTTTTTGAGCTTGGCGGCAAAGCAGAGCTGACGCGCTATCGGCATGAAGTAGATTCAACCGATGGAACGCGTCTCAGGTTCATTCCGCATTTATCTCTGCCCGTCAGAAAGATCTACGGATACCTGGAGCCAAAGTTTGCGCTGCACTCGATACGCTATGACTTGAGTGATAGAAGCAATAATAGGCATGGTGAGTATCGAGTCGATGAGAACATCCCGGTCTGGAGTATTGATTCTGGGCTGTATTTTGAGAGAAATATCACTTTGGGCGGGAAAGATCATCTGCAAACCCTTGAGCCCCGGATGTTTTACCTGGATATTCCAGTCAGAGAAAAGCAGCTCGAGTTCCCAGAATTCGATACTGGTATCGGCAATGGCAATAGCTTTTCCCACTACTTTAGGGAGAATCGGTTTTTTGGAGGTGACAGGGTAGGGGATACTCGTCAGGTTACAGCCGGACTGACGAGCCGTTTTATCGATCAGGGTTCCGGAAAGCAAATCGGTAAAATCAGCGTGGGACAGGTTTACTATTTTGAGGATCGTCAGATTGGCATGCATGCAGAGGCTGCTATCCAGAAAAATGAGTCTTCAGATTTATTGCTTGAATTTGATGGCACCCTGAATAACCAATGGGAGATAAGCGGTTTCACAAGCTGGTCTGATGAACTGGATGAATTCTCGTATATTTCATTATTGTCCAGATATCAGGCCGAGGACGGCATCAGCAGCAGTGAAGCAGGTTATATTCAGGATGCAGATCAGCGAGAATATCTCAAACTTGATCACGACTCGGAATTTGCCAACAATTGGCTGTATCGAGTTAGATTCCATTACTCAATTCTTGATGATCAATTTCAATTCGCTGAAATCAGCAACACATACTTGAATTGCTGCTGGTCATTTGGAGTGAATTTGCAACGCTATCAAAACGACGGAAGAAACGATAATCGGGTTATGATTTCATTTGGCCTCAAAGGCCTCGGCGGAAGCTAGAGTGAAAACCAGAAAAGCGGAACATACGGTCATATGCGAAAATTTATTGCCTGTGCAGTCTTTATTCTAGGCAGTTGCTGGATTGCAGCCGGCGCATTGAGCGCCAATCTAGACAGGGTGATTGCCATTGTCAATGACGATGCCATTACTTTCTCGGATTATGTGTCTTATTTCAGCATCAGACAGCTTGAAACTGGCGAGACGACCATTTCAGGAGGTCAACCGCTTGTAATTGACAAAGGTCAACTTGAATCACTTATTGATCAAAGGCTTCAAGTTCAGGAGGCTTTGCGAAGAGGGCTGAATGTGACCGAAAGCGAGCTGGATATTGCGGTAAGAAATATAAGCCTGCGAAACGGGCTTACCGAGGAGCAATTGCTGAAAAGATTGGCTTTGCACAATATAACGAAAGCAGAATTCACGCAATCAATGGGCGAACAAATTCTAATTCAAAAGGTTGTAAACGGCCAGGTTGCTCGATTTGTTCGGGTCAGTGATCAGGAAATAGAGCAGTTTGTAAGGTCTTACCCGGATTTGTTTGAAGTGGATGTTTCATATGAACTGTCCCACTTGCAGATTGCCATTGGGGATGCTGATGCTGAGCAAGCCAATGCCCGGCGCGAATACCTCCACTTGATCAGGGACAGGATACTGTCTGGCCAGAAACTGGAAGAGGCAATGGCAACGCCTACGCCTGGCTTCGATGACATGGACTTTGAATATCTGGGTTGGAGGAACAGGTCCCTGATTCCAGACCAGATTATCGCTGAGATCGAAGCAGCCGGGCCTGAATCCGCCACCGATGTTCTGGAGGTATCGAATACCCTGCACTTGTTCGTGATTCATGCAAGGCAAGGCGATGAAATAGTCGTGACCCAAAAGCGATTGAGGCAGATTCTGATCGATTCAGGTCGAAAGTCGATCACCGAACCTGAAGCACTGGATCTTGCCTGGGAAATTCGTATGAAAATTCAGTCTGGAGAGGATTTTTCCAGCCTTGCACGAAAGTTTTCGGATGATCTTGTTTCTGCAGCCGAAGGAGGGGATATAGGCTGGGTGAATCCAGATGATCTGGATCCTGAACTCGCACAGTCCATTTCGGACCTGGGGGTTAATGAACTTAGCGAGCCAGTTTCTACCTTGTATGGCTACTTTCTGGTTGAAGTGCTGGAAACAAGGATCCGGAACATACTTCAGGATGTCATTCGAGGCCGGGCACGTGATATGATATTCGACAGAAAAGCCAATTCGCAGTTCAATTCATGGATAGCCAGAATCAGAAGCGAATCCTATATCGAGATTGTGGGAGTTAATTGATGCCTATACAGGATAGAATATCAAGGATTGCACGTGGCATTGAAGAATCTCTGCCGATAGGACTGGCAAAGGATTTCAAGTCAAATATTGAAGCGGTGGTTCGCAGTAATCTGGAAGGGCTGGATATAGTCACGTCAGAGCAGCATGCGGTACAAAAGAGAATCCTGGAACGTGCCGTCCAACG
This sequence comes from Gammaproteobacteria bacterium, assembly GCA_026709505.1. Classification (GTDB taxonomy): domain Bacteria; phylum Pseudomonadota; class Gammaproteobacteria; order Arenicellales; family Poriferihabitantaceae; genus Poriferihabitans. Next base: position 29,030 of record JAPOSW010000123.1, read on the forward strand.
AATAGGGGAACTTGAGGAGCGAATTACAGAACTAGAGGCTGCACCCAGTTCAAGCGATTCCGTGAGCGGGTCGGGCGAACCATCCAGGAAGGCCTGAATTCTGATAATCTGTGACAGCTTCAGTAAATGCCTGCCTCGAGTCCGGCTGACATGATGGTTCCAAGTTCAGTACATTGAATCACAAATTCATCACGGAAATCACCTTTAAGCACAAGAGGCGGTTGAACAAGCTTCCATTTGAGTCCCGATAAGATTCTTTCAACACTGGTTTTCGCGCCTTGACCGTCTAATCCGCCCCTAATGAAGAGAGCAGCCGGCTTGCCCTCTGTTTCAGCGAGACACGGATAATAGATTCTTTCAAAAAAATCCTTGATTGCCCCGCTCATGTATCCAAAGTTCTCGGTGGTTCCAATAATCACGCCGTCAGACCACAGAACATCGTGACTATCTGCATGCCATGGTTCTTTGCATCGAATTTCGATACTTTCAATATTTTCGTGCTGACAGCCATCGCGGACTGCCTGTTGCAGGCGGTGCGTATTTGGGGAAGGGCAGTTTGAAACAATCAGTATCTTGGGCATGATCAGTTTGTTGGAAGCATGAAGGGCAAGATTTATCTGAATAGGGGGCATGATCGCCGCTCTGCCGGTCACTCGCATGAATCATAACCAGATGGCTGGATATGGTAATTTACCATGACTTTTGACTAGCATGCCAACAGCACAGGACCGAAAATCGCAATGCCAGTGAACTTATTCCTAAAATCCATAAATAAAAGAAATATCAATAATATATCATGTATTCATAAGAAGTAAATTTACATATAAATAAATGTTTATAATAGATGGCAATCCGGTTCTTATTTTCAGTTGACATGGATGCAGACTAACCGGATAATTTGTTTTACACAATAAAGGACTATTCCTTCCTAATTCATTCAATTGAAATCAAAAACAGGCAGAATATGGGTAGTATTGGCCGCCATAATAGCTAATGCCCTGATAGCCGCAACCAAGGCGATTGCCTCAGCAATAACCGGCAGTGCTGCCATGCTCAGTGAGGCAGTGCATTCCATTGTTGACACCAGCAACCAGATTTTGGTGCTCTGGGGTCTCAAACGGTCCTCGCGTCCAGCTGATGACAAGCACCCGTTTGGATATGGCATGGAGCAGTATTTCTGGACGTTTGTAGTGGCAATTTTGATATTTGCGATTGGCGCGGGCGTCTCGCTATATGCGGGGATTAGCAAGATCAGGGACCCGGGTGAACTATCCAATCTGCATATCAACTATTTTGTGCTGGGCTTTGCGTTGATTTTCGAGGCCAGTGCCTGGACTGTGGCTTTCCGTGAGTTTCGAAAAAGAAAGGGAAATATGGGTTATTTCAAGGCCTTTAAGTCCAGTAAGGATCCAGCGGTATTTACTGTCCTGTTCGAGGATAGCGCAGCGATTCTGGGGCTTACAGCGGCGTTTTTTGGGCTGTTGCTCACTCAATTGACTGGAAACCCCATTTATGATGCTGGCGCATCAATCGCAATCGCAGTAATTCTGGGTTGCACTGCGGCATTGCTTGCGTTTGAAACGAAGGGATTGCTGATTGGAGAATCTGCAAGTTCCGAAGTGCTCTCAGGCATACGAAAACTGGTCCTTAGAGAATCCAACATTCTTACCATCAATGAAATTTTGACCATGCATCTGGGGCCGGAAGATATTCTTCTCAATATCAGCATTGATTTTCATGACACGATAAGTGCAGGCGCTGTAGAGAGAACCATCTCGAGACTGGAGAAGCAGATAAAGGAAGAATATCCCGAGGTTGCGAGGATTTTCATCGAAGCCCAGAACTGGCGGGCGCATGAAGAAAATGCCAACGGCATCGAATAGCCGCGAATCCCTGCATGAGCCTCTACTTCGCATAATTCATATTATGTAAAGTTTTAGAAATGATGGCAATTCCTCTTGAAACAGGCTTGTTGCTGGTAAAGAAAGCTGGTCGCGGCGTATTTCTGCTGTTCCGCTAGCCTTGGCGATCAATGATCAATGATGGCCTGATCTCGCCGAATCCGGATATCCAGGCTGTTCCATGAGTTTGCGCTTTGGTTCGTGCCGAACATGCAAGCCCGAAATATAGAATGGGTATTCGCTTTCCTTTCCCAGTGCAATGTTCAGAGAACGAATTTTTCCGATGTCATGCATTGCGAATTGATATGCCTTTGGTTTTGTCATCTCGATCAGCAATTTTATAAAAATCGATGTTCTGGCCTGACTACCGAAAGCCTGACGATATAAATTTGCCACTTCATCCATGTTCCCCTCTTCCATGGCGATCACGCCCAGCAAATTGAAGAAAGAAAATGTTGAAACTGAAAATTTGGGCGGCAATGCATTCAAACCGGGGTCGGGTAACGGCCAGTTGACGATCGATTCCGGTTTATTTCCGTACTTGAGACATTCCATCAAACCTTCGCGAACCGATAGCCAGCATTTTGCCTTTTCGCTGTATTTGCGAAATTTTTTGCAATCGAATTCTGAACAGTATTGATGGATGAAATGCGATAGCCAGAGCGGTTGCCAGCTTGCAATTATCCAATCAATCAGGGCCTTGTTTGGGATGTTTTCGAGAATACTTTGAATGCTTCTGGCATCCAGCAAACTTTTCCAGTCTCTTCTTCAGAAAATTGACCATGCCATTGACTTCAAGGCTTGCTTACAGTTCGCAATGCGCGATTGACATTGCCTTTTCGCCTGTCTTCACAGAGTCGAAATAGGCCAGAATGACAGTGACCGCAATTAGCTGCATTGATGATTCAGTTTTCCCTTTTCAAGCCAAGCATGGGTGAAGCAGGTTGAACGGCCTCTGACCGCGGCAATCAGGGCGATGCTGGCGCCACCCGCAAATTTTTCACCTCGCTCTTGTAATTCTTGCAGTGATCAAGAATCCAGGAATCACCGCACCCGTCCAGTCCAGTAGAGCACCCTATTGAAGTTCAAAATAATTATTCATTTTGAAGCTTGATTTCCATGCCGTTTTGCCACACTGCTGCGAACCTAATTTCAGGTTAGTGCCAATGACAAATCTAGCTCGCCATCAAGAACCGGCGGACACCAATAGTTTCCTCCGCTGACTGGCCTTGAAAAGTCAAAGAGGCCGTCATGAAAGCCGTCTTTGGCGCCCATCATGCTCTTCATCTGTACGTCAAACGCCCGCAAGCTGTTGCCGAAAGCCATAAAGAACAATCCCCTTCCCCGATCATCAGACCAGGGCATTGATCTTCTGAGGACAAATGCCTCGGGGTCAAAACTTTCTTGTGCGGTTTTCTTTACATGCGAATCCCGTCGAGCATCGAATCTTTCGTTGGTACTTTGGTATCGGCCTATGCACTTGTCCTGCTCCTCGCGAGTCATTGTGTCAAATTCGGGGAAATCATGTACCCAGCGTTGAATCGACACAAAAGAACTTCCGTTCAAGGGGTTTTTTGCATCTTGAACAAATGCCGCATGGATAGCTTTTTCACCTACAGGATTTCCGGTTCCATATTCATAACCGGTTAAATCCCTACCTCCCTTGTATTTGAACCCATTGGTTTTTTCAGCCAGAGCAAAAGCGTCCGATATACCGCTGCCGGCTGCACTTGCCAATTCGCCGAGCTGGTCTGAACTTTCACCTCGCAAAATCACAAACAGCGCATGCTGTGTCGCAGGTATGTCATAAACATTGTCAGAGTAATCTGGGAAAGCCTCAAGACCAGGAATTTCAATGTTCAATGCATCGGTCAAATGGCGACCTAAGCCCACGATATGTTTAGTTTCTTTGACCAATTTGCTGAGATTCTTTAATGATTTGTCAATTGACGATAGATTGACAATGCCATATTCGAGAAAAATTGCATGCTGAGGGATTGGCTCAAGTATTCCAGGCTGATAATTCATGGGAGCTTGTTTTTCGTTTGATTTCGAGTGAGACGATTATAGATAATCCAGAATTTAATCAGTTCATAATCTTGTTCATGAATATAATGATTGTTTCGGCATCTGGTCTCGTGAACTATTTCGCTTGATTCTATCTAATGTGCTCCTTTCAGACTGGCCCATTCGACAAGTACCTTTATTCAGGTGCCTTTTATATCCAAGCTGCAAGCTGCTATCGGCCGGTCCTGGAATGGCTTTCCAATGAGGAACCAGAGCAACGAGAAACCCTAATGAACTTGATTCGCGATTCATGGTATCGCTCGACAGTTGATGCGTACTCTTCTGCCATTTCAGGCATGGGACTGGTCAATCTCGAAGCGAGTTCAAGCGGTCCTCATGAAATGGCCAGACTGAACAATATCCTGACAATCATGGTGCAGAAAGCCGTTAACGGAATCACCGAACGAGTTTCAAATTACAGCCATGAAACTTTGACATTGCAGGCATTTTTCGAGATTTGGATTGAAACCTGTGCAAAAGTGCATGATGACTTGATCAATTCCGAGGAATTTATTGACTGCATCACCGAAACCATCAATGCATCCCTAAAAATATATGCCAAAGGCAATGCAGACCATGGAACCATGCATGAATGAGGGTGCGGGAAAGCTCGATATTGATGAGGAAATTAATGCTTTCAGGGAAAGATACGAACTTCTTTCTGAAAAATTTCAAAACTTGAAATCTGAACAAAGTTGGCATACTCCATGTGAGATATGCTTCAGCTTTGAAGGCATGACGGTTCGCGAATTCCTGGCACCATCGAGCAATAATCCTGCCCCTAAAGCGATTCTGATTGTTTACTCTCACGTAAACCTACCCTATGTGATCGACTTGACTGAACAGCATTCGCTCGTCAGTCGATTAATCGAAGCTGGACGCAAGGTGTATCTAGTTGACTGGGGAGATATGAACGGGGAGGCGCGTAGCCGTGACCTTTCTGTTTATCTTCATGACTACATCGACAAGTCCATTGATTTCATTATTGAAAATACAGGCATAGATCAAGTGGATTTGATGGGAATCTGTCAGGGAGGCACTTTTTCGCTATGCTATGCAAGCCTGCACCCTGAAAAAATACGCAGTCTGATCACCATGGTCACACCGGTCGATTTCCACGCTGGCGAGAGCGTAATCTGGAAATGGGCCAGAAAAGTTGATTTCTCGAAACTGGAAGAAAGGCCAGTAAACATCCCGGGCAGCATGATTACCCTATTCTTTCAATCGCTCCGCCCTTTTGACGAGATGATGCGAAACATTCGGGTCATTCAAAACCCGGAGTCACTGAAAAACCTGAATTTGACCGTGTTGATCGATCGGTGGGTTTTTGAGTGTCCAGATCAGCCAGGCCTGGCGTTTGCCCAGTTCATGCGCCAGTTTTATCAAAAAAACAAACTGGTCCGTGGCGAGTTCGAGCTTGGTGGACATCTCATTGATCTGAGGAATATTGCTTGTCCAGTATTGAATCTGTATGCAACTGCTGACCACTTGGTGCCTCCAGAATCAGCCAGTGCGCTGAAGAATCACATTCCTCATGAAAGGTACAGTGAAATAACTTGCGATGGCGGCCATATCGGATTGATGGTCGGTACCAAAGCACGCCGTGCCATACTTCCCAAAATGGCGGAATGGCTCGTGAATAACCACAAATTTTTAAAAGATGGGACAAAGTGCCATGTACAGGAGGAATGAGAGGTTCCCGTATGCCATGACTGCTCTACCCCTTTGGACAGCGCTCATAGCAGATTTAAATCAACGAACCATTGTATGCGAGATAACAAAACAATGAAGCTATTCATGTCTGGATGATTATATTTTATTATATAATAGATATTTAAAACTTTAATATAAAGTATATTAGTAAATTGTAGCCGTTGCTTATGGTACTGTACAAGTGCCGTATTGCGGTAATTCGCTCATATATGGAAATCCTCCTTACAAACGAGAGCTGGTCTGGTTACGGAATCAGATGAACGTTGATGGCAATATTGAATGTATGGGCTTTGTTGCTGTATTGGAGAGGGTTATATGCAATATACGGCACAATGAATTCATGACATGTCCCGATTAATGAAGCTGCTGCTTTAGCATGACTTTCCTCTCTTTCGGTCATTAATCCCTGACAATTTTTCTACTTTTTCCGCGCAAAAGTCACGATAAGCAATGAAGAAATGATAGGATAATTGACGGATTCGGCTGGGACATGCGAAACGCGATATGGCGAATGCCTAACTGTCTTTTACCTTGAGAGATTCCGGAAGATTATGTGTTCTCATCTGCCTCGTCTTGGCAGATTCGTAAATCGAAAAGGGATAGAAAACATGAAAGACAAGGTCTATCGCATCTGTGCACTAATGAAGAAGCACAGGGGTTCACCGATACGATGTTTCGTCGAACTAGGTCCAATTGAGCTTCGCTCCTGCTAAAAATGATGCCTGCATTGAGTTGTGAATGCTAGCTGCGCAGCCAGCAGATGCCTTCAAGGCAGAGACAAAACACCCAAACTTGTACTCGTCTTGTCAGAGGGATTCTGAATCACTGCACTATATATCTTTTCTGATCTTGAGTGTATTCTTGCAACATAAGCGAATTGTCGATACCGAAACTCCCGAGTTATCCAATGCAATCCAGCGGCATCGCTTCCTCATGAGAAGCTGTCAAATCTGCATCCATTGAACAAATTCGAAACATCAATCCTAGATGATAGATAAGTCGAACACCAGCGAAATTGTGCTCAATACACATTTAGCAGAAATTCTCCGGACGAAACATCCGCTCTGGAGGAACTGTCTAGGCGTCGAGCAGACCGGTGTTTTTCTCGATCATCCGCGCTTGCGGCCGGACATCCTGATTCTGCCGCCGAACGCCCAGCCTGTGATAGTGGAAACCGAGTATGCTCCGGGGGCTTCGGTTGAGAATGACGCAAAGGCTAGACTCGGTCTTGTCCCTCTCGGCTCCGAAAGCCCGATCGAGCAAACGATCGCTGTTCGAGTTCCGGATTCTTTGCGACATGGCCAGTCACAGCTTGCCGAGCGTATTTCCAATGTTGATTTCAGCTACTGCATGTTCTCTGGCGATCCATCCGCACCGCACCGCTGGCCTGATAAAGGATGGCTCAAGGGCGATATCGACGATATTGTCCGGTGCATCGAGCATGCGATGGTTTCACAGCGCCTGATCAAAGAAAGCATGTTGATACTGGAAAATGGCGTTTGGGTTGCGGCAAACGCGATTCAGGATGGCATGAAGCTTGGTTATACCGATACTGAACGCGAGTTAGGACGCATTCTCAATCAGCATGGAGGGGAACAGACAAACCGCATGGCAATGACCATCATTGCCAATGCCCTGACCTTCCATTCAACCATTGCCGGCTTTCATGACATTCCCTCGGTAACGCAGATCCAGAACGATACGGACGGGGCTTTTCGGATAGCAATTCTGGATGTATGGGAAAAGATACTGAATGACATCAACTACTGGCCGATCTTCGAGGTAGCATCAACTCTTTTAGCATCGATACGAGTACAAACTGCCAATCGTGTCCTGAGAATTCTGGCTTCAGCATCCGAACGCCTTGCAGATATTGGCGTTACGACGCGACACGACCTTTCCGGCAGGATGTTCCAGAGCCTGATTACTGACCGGAAATTCCTCGCTACGTTCTACACCCTGCCAGCGAGCGCAGCCCTTCTGGCAGAAATGGCGGTAAGCCGCCTGGATGCAGACTGGAGCAGGCTTGAAGAGTATCCCGATCTCACGATAGCCGATTTTTCTTGCGGCACGGGCACGCTCTTGTCAGCCGGCTACCATGCCGTGCTTGCCCGGTACCGCCATGCAGGCGGGGATGACAGCAAAATCCATAAGCGCATGATCGAGCAAGCCATTGTGGCTGCCGACATCATGTCCGCGGCGGCACATCTTTGCGCCTCGCAGCTTTCCAGCGTGCATCCGACCGTCATATTCGACAATACCCGCGTCTACACGATGCCCTATGGAACGGGGAACGCCGATGAACAGTATCATGATGTTTCCATAGGCTCGCTGGACTTGATCGAGTCCGGAAAGAGCCGTTCGCTGTTTTCAACAGGCGAAGCCCGGGCCAGCGGAGCACGAGGTGACATTCATATAGCAGATGTTGAAGTCCCTCATGAGTCGGTTGACCTGGTGATCATGAACCCGCCGTTCACGCGGCCGACCAACCATGAAGCGGCGGATGTGCCGGTTCCCTCCTTTGCGGGCTTTCGGACAACCGAAGAGGAACAGCACCTGATGTCCGGACGCCTGTCGGATATCCGCAGGGGCCTGAGGCATTCCGCAGGCCATGGCAATGCCGGACTGGCTTCCAGCTTTGTTGACCTTGCCCACGCCAAGGTCAAGCCGGGCGGCACGATCGCCCTGGTTCTGCCCATAACGGCGATACAGGGAGCTTCATGGGAACCTGCACGTCAGCTGCTTGCCGGCGAATACGAGAACATTACTGTCGTTACAATAGCCAGTGCCGGCAGCCGTGCGCGTGCCTTTTCCGCCGATACCGGGATGGCTGAGACATTGATTGTAGCTACGAAGAGGAGGGCTAGTGCCGATTCCGGTTCCGGTCAGGACGTGCTCTTTGTCAGCCTGCATCGGCGTCCGGGCAGCATGCTGGAAGCCGCCGAAACGGCCAGGATTGTCGGGGGCTTGCCGGCATCTTTCAATGCGGGACATATCCGGGTCGGGGAACAGGCACTGGGCAGCTATATCCGGGCACCGCTTGGCGAAGGCGGCTGCACGAGCCTGCGCGAGTCGGCTTTGGCTGAAGTCATGATCGCATTGCGCCAGGGCGAACTGCGGGTGCCGCAGCATCCTGCCCGTCATGACATTCCTGTCACCTCCCTCGGACAACTGGGCGCGCGTGGCCTGCTGCATAGGGACATTGGCAACAGAAAGGATGACGAGCCGCCATTTCGCGGACCTTTCCGGATCCATCCCATGGAGGGCGTTCCCAGCTATCCCGTCCTCTGGAGCCATGGTGCAGACCGCGAGCGGCACCTGCTTGTACAGCCGGACAGCATGGGGGTGGTACGTCCCGGCTGCAGGAAGCGTGCCCTGGCAGTCTGGCAAACGGCATCAAGGCTCCACTTCAGCCTCGACTTCCGGCTGAATTCGCAAAGCCTCGCGGCTTGCCTGACGCCAGGACCCGCCCTTGGCGGTCGGGCATGGCCAAATTTTTGCCTGCATGAGGGCAAGTGGGATGAACTCATCGCGCTTTGGGCAAATTGCTCGCTCGGCCTGATGGCTTTCTGGTGGGTCGGTTCTCGGCAACAGCAAGGGCGGGCGATTCTGACAATCAGCAAACTGCCTGAACTTCCGGTTCTTGATCCGCGCGGATTTCCGGAAGGTAAATTAACGCTGGCCAGGGAGATTTACAGCCAGTTCGTGAGCCGGCCCCTTCTCCCCGCCAATGAGGCATATCGCGATGAGACGCGCAAGGCGCTGGATACAGCTGTCCTCATCGACTTGCTGGAACTGCCGGAAGACATGCTGGAACCCCTGGATACTCTCCGCCGGCAATGGTCCAGCGAACCGTCCGTTCACGGCGGCAAGCGCACCTCGCCTTGAGCAGAACGGCAGTAAATGCTTGTGTTGTCTTAAGCCATGAAACCGGTAATCAAACTCGTGCATAACCGGAACTTTTCATTTCCCTGTATTTCAACACATTGTCGGCAACTATATGGAATGGTGACCTTCTGTAACTGATATCCATATGTCAGACTAAACAATACTGACGTCTTTCAGATGCAATTCTGTTTGTGTTCCGGAAGTATTACAAGTTCGTTCTTCGGAATCCGGACTGATCAAGCAGAAGCCATCAATATCCCTATTTTTCATGTGCCAGTTCCATGGCATCAATGACCAGTGCACTATCCGAAGCATTCTTCCCTATCGAATTGGTTCGTTTCAGATGTTGCAGGAAGGATAAGAGAGTTTCTCTATTGCCTTGTCTCAGACATTCAGATGGGATATGGAGAAATCGCCGTAAATCCTTTTGATATTGGTTTTTCCAATTTTGGCGGCTTCTCGAAAAATGTCATCAGCGTATTTACAGCCAACATTGTCGGCATTAATTAGAACGCAAGTCTTTCGATATTAGTAACAGGACGCATGGGCTTTACATCCGCTGCTAAGCTCTCATCAGCAACCGCGAATCTGTTGCATTTCAAGCGGAACAAGGAACGTATTTTCATATGCGGAAACTCAAGATCATGCTCTCATGCTCTGCTAATTCTTTGATTCGATCAATACATATGCTGACCACCATTGATATCAACGGTCGAACCAGTAATAAACCCGGCATCTTCGCTAACCAGAAACAACACCCCTCGTGCAATGTCTTCCGGGCTTCCCAACCGACCGACAGGAATAGTGGAAATGATTTTTTCCAGAACCTTCTCTGGTACAGCACGTACCATGTCCGTCAATACATAGCCTGGAGCGATAGCATTGACGGTAATCCCCGCCTTGGCGCCTTCTTGCGCCAGAGCTTTCGTGAATCCGTGGATGCCCGACTTCGCCGCGGCGTAATTTACCTGACCATATTGCCCGGCCTGACCGTTTACAGAACCAATATTCACAATTCGGCCAAACTTTCGTTCCCGCATTGCTTCAATAACCGCTCGGCTCATATTGAAACAGGACGAGAGATTGGTTTTAATGACATCATTCCACTGATCATAATCCATCCTGTGCATGGTGCCATCGCGGGTAATTCCGGCATTGTTTACCAAAATGCCTACAGGTCCGAGATCTTGTTCCACTTGATTAACGGCTGCCTGACAGGCATCAAAATCCGAGACATCGAACTTGTAGGTTGAAATGCCTGTACTATCGGAAAATTTCTTTGCTGACTCATCGTTTCCAGCATAGGTGGCGGCGACTCTATGTCCAGATTCCTTGAGAGCTACGCTAATCGCTTCACCAATACCTCGCGTCCCACCCGTTACAATTGCTACTGTACTCACTATCTAGTCCTCACTCTATTTCATTGTTTCTTAATTTGACTCTTTATCCAGCCGGACCCGAACATAAGTGCCGGGGGCATTTTCAATGATATCAAGTTTACCGTCCCCGGGAACCCTGCAAGGCACTTTTTCTCCACATTTTTGAGAGATCCAGTTCTGCCATTCAGGCCACCAGGATCCTTCATTGACCCTGGCATTCTCAACCCACTTCTCCGGATCAGCTGATGGATTATCGGAGGTACGGTAATTGTATTTCTTTGCGACAGGCGGGTTGATGATTCCAGCAATATGGCCTGATCCGCTCAGAATGAATTTGACTGGTCCAGAGACTAGCTGGGTACCGGCATAGGTAGATTTCCATGGAGCAATATGATCTTCAATTGTCGAGACAAAGCAGGTCGGAATATCAATCCTTGAAAGGTCGACACCTGTGCCATCAATGCTGACACCATTTGGCTCTTTCAGCTTGTCGTCGACATAAAAATTCTTGATGTACCAGGTGTGCATGCTTGCCGGCATTCTGGTTGAATCCGAATTCCAGTAAAGCAAATCAAACGCCTTGGGACTTTTGCCCAGCAAATAGTTGTTGACGTAAAACGACCAAATCAGATCATTTGCACGCAACATATTGAAGACGCCAGCCATGTAATCTCCCTCCAGATAGCCTTTTTCGCTCATTTTTTCCTTGAGGCTCTCGAGTTGTTCCTCATCTGTAAAAACCCCGAGCTCACCGGGTTCAGAGTAATCCAGCATCGTGGTCAGGAAAGTGGCCGAATTGATTCTTTCGTCTCCTTTTGACCGTAGATAGGCAAGCGCAGTTGCAAGCAATGCGCCACCTATGCAATACCCGATGACATTGAGTTTATCCTCACTGGTAGCCTGTTTCACCGCATCAAGGGCAGCTATTAGCCCATCGAGAACGTAGTCATCAAACTGAACATCATGATAGCTCTCGTCAGGGTTGGCCCAAGACATCACGAATACTGTATGGCCTTGGTCTGACAGCCATTTGATAAAGGAGTTTTCAGGCTGAAGATCCAGCACGTAGTACTTGTTTATCCATGGCGGGACGATCAGCAAAGGCATGCTGTTGACGGTTTTTGTAGCTGGCTCGTATTGCAGCAATTCAAACATTCTGTTGCGAAATACCACCTTGCCGGGCGAAGCTGCGATATTTTTTCCGAGCTCAAAGGCATCCGTATCGGTCATGCTGATTTTGAGCGTTCCATTGCCCTTCTTGAAATCAGCCAGCATATTTTGCAACCCGTTGAGTAAATTTTCACCTTTGGTTTCAACTGCTTTCTCAATCACTTCCGGGTTGGTCAAGGCAAAGTTGGTTGGAGATAGACTGTCGATGTACTGCTCGGTGAAAAAAGCCATTTTCCTGGCGGTTTGTTCATCAATGCCCTCAGTATTTGAAACAAGATCCCGAAAACATTTCGAGCTGAGCAGGTAGGATTGCTTGATCGCATTGAATATCGGCTGTTCCTCCCAGGCCTGATGGCGGAATCTTCGATCTCCCTTCCCTTCCTGAATCACCGGTTCAGAATCGACTCCCATCATCTGCATGGCTGTCTGCTGATAGAGCTTCATGGCATCTTGCCAATAGTTCATGCCGGTTTCGATCATTTTATCCGGGTTTTTCAGCATCGCCTCGTACCACTGCTGCCAAGTCTCAACCAGATTGAATGGATCAATATCGACAATTCCATATTCGGAGGCGGTATCTTTCATCAATTTCTCCAATTCTTCCATCTTCGCTTTGTACTCTTCGCTGGTAATACTTGTCGTAGCATTCATATTGCACTCTGTTAGGGATTGTTGATTGTCATGTGATTCCTGAGACCAAGCCGTATAGCAAGGATAAAGCTGTCATTATATTCGATGATTGTGCATCGCACACGGAATTACCATTTTCTCAAGGGCTCAAAATTAATGACTTGATAAAAATAGCATTGCATTAAATGTCTTGACCGGCAAACCAACACGAATAATATCTAGGCCTCGGGTATGTGATATGATATTTTGCAAGACTATTACACCATCTTGACCATTGAGCAGTTGCAATTCATCGAGTTTGTAGACCATGTTGAACAACTCGCAAGCAAAGCATTTCATGAAAAGATATCTTATTCTCCAGGGTTTCCGATGAACGAACAGAAAGAAATCAGAATTATAAAGAAGTACCCTAATCGTCGAATTTACGACATGGAGGAAAGTCGTTATATCACTCTGAGTGAAGTCAAACAGATGATTATTGAAAACGTGGAGTTCAAGGTGGTTGACGCTCATTCAAAAAAAGATATCACGCGGAACATATTGCTTCAGATCATCATTGATCAGGAATCAGAAAAGGATCCCCTCTTCTCTACCGAAAACTTGCAGCGCTTCATTCGTTATTACGGAGGGAATCAAAACCAGCACTTCTCAAATTTTCTGAATCAAAGCCTTGCTTTTTTTCAACAGCAGCAAGAGCATTTCCAGTCGCGCATGAATGAAATGCTGGATCAAAATCCACTGAACTTCTGGTCAAATGTGGGTCAGCAGAACATGCAGATGTGGCAAAAAATGCAGCAGGACTGGTTTTCATCTCTAGCCAGGCATGAAAACAAGAAGGAGGAGGATTAGTTTCTTCACAAGGATTGGTGAAGTTTCTCCTCTTCAAGACCAGATCGAAAAAAGAGATGCTGAAGACAAAGGTCTTTTCGCAACAATACTGAAGTTTTTGCCTTCAGTTCAAACATTCTCCAGGTTATATCAGCTGTCACGGCATTGTGCGGTAATTGCCCAACAATCCATTTCACTTTTTTTGAAATTCCCATTAGAGTCTGGGTCCTGTCCCAAAATCGGAATGATTTTCCGATTTGTGCCGTCTGTTTGCACTGCACAAAAAACGCTTGACCCCAAGCCGCTCTATGAGTAATGTATTTGTGCGTTGCACAAGTGCAGCAACGTGATTAGAACTGGTTCATTACTCAATGAGAGATGCGTTATGTCGAAAAAAAATGCCTTGGTTACCGGAGGCACCGGCGGTATCGGTACTGCAATATGCAAAGAACTCCATGACAATAACTGTCACATTGTCGCAACTTACTTTCCCCCGGAAAAGGACACGGCTGAAAGCTGGCAAAAAGAGAATCGCGAAGCGGGATATGATTTCACGATTGTCCCGGTTGACGTCACCAATTACGAGCAGGCCTCCAATTTAATACTGAATCTAGAAAGAATATATCAGCATATTGATATATTGGTGAACTGTGCCGGTATAACTCGTGACAAGACGCTCAAACGAATGACCCATGAGCAATGGAAAACAGTCATCAATACAAACCTTGATAGCGTGTTTAATGTTACCCAACCAGTAGTCAAGGGAATGATTGAACGGGGCTTTGGAAGGATCATCAACATTTCGTCAGTGAATGGCCAAAAGGGACAGGTCGGACAAGCCAACTATTCGGCATCAAAAGCTGGTCTGCATGGCTTCACAATGGCTGTAGCACAGGAAACCGCTGGCAAGGGAGTAACCGTCAATACGATCTCGCCAGGCTATGTCGCAACCTCAATGACGCAGACAATGCCGCCTGATGTACTTGAACAAATAATAGACCAAGTGCCCATGAAGCGAATGGCAACACCAGAGGAAGTAGCATATGTAGTTTCGTGGCTGGCAGATGATCGTTGCGCATACATGACGGGGGCGAACATACCCCTCAATGGCGGAATGTTCATGAGTGCATGAATCACAGGGTTGCTACTCCCTTCGATTAACAGAGTGGCCCGCGAATTTGGAGATCGAATTCGCATTAAAGCATATATCTTCGCTTATTCAAGCGCTTGCACCTGTGACATAATATCTGCATTCGCTTGGCTATAATCAGGTTCTGAAGGTAGCCATTGCACTCGACATATCTCTATTTCCAACCTGCATACAAGCAGATATTGGCAAAATTATCTTCATTCAAGTTCACCGGAAGGAGAACGATATCCCTGCACTCGGTTAACTTTTATATGGACAAGCATTGGCATCTCTCGACAATAACAGGACAGGAAAATTCCGTCCGACATGTGAAAAAAGATGTTTTGATCCAGTCTAACGCAGGTTGCAAACAATATGACGTGGGATAATCCCGGGGCTTGAGAAAATCGTTCACAAAACAACTCCATAATGCCGTACAGGACTTTTGAAGTCTATCAATATCTAAAATATGCCTGAAGTTATGCAAACAGATTCTTTATCTCCGAGATTTAACCATTGTCTATCAATGACTTCGTCTGGGAGCACTCATGAGGTGCACTGGACAGAATGGGGGGCGGTCGATCATGCGCATGCGGTGATTTGCGCACATGGATTGACAAGAAATGGTCGAGATTTTGACTATCTGGCAAAAAGATTGGGAAATCATTGCCGATTAGTCTGTCCAGACTATCCGGGGCGTGGCACAAGCCCTAAACTCGTAAACCCTCAGCACTATTCCATTGAACAGTACGTGATTGACACATTTTCCGTAATCAAAACACTTGAATACGACAAGCTGGATTGGATCGGTACATCGATGGGCGGCCTGATAGGAATGGCTATCGCCAGCATGCCAGAACATCCAGTCTCACGCATGATTATCAATGATGTTGGAGCTGAAATTCCCCAACAAAGCCTTTTCAGCCTTGCGGCAGAATTGGCTGATCAACCAGATCATTTCAACTCAATGGAGGATGTCTACGATTATTTCCGAAAGGCTTACCCTGGTTTTGGCAAACTTGAAGATCACCATTACCGACATATGGGAGATCATAGCGTATGGCCTGGGTCTGATGGAAACGGTTATGAATTGGCCAGAGATCCTGCAATCATTACAGAATTGGCAAAGGTTCTTCCATCGGACCTGAATTTATGGGAAATCTGGGAAAAAATCAAAATTCCAGCCTTGATTATTCGAGGCGAACATTCGGGTTTATTGCTGGCAGAGACGGTTGATAAAATGCTGAAAATTCATATGGATGCATCGGCAATTCAATTCGCTGACTGTGGGCATGCACCCTCTTTGATGACCGATGATCAAATAGATGAAATCGCTGACTGGCTGGGGTTATCGTAGTGCCCCGGTACTCTGCACCTGAATGCTGCCGGAGGAACTTATTCGTCGATGATTCTGCCATCCAGTACAGGTTGATATGGATTATTTTTCTGCAGATAGTCAACCACAATATCCGTTACCGCAGGTCCGTGGTCATTAGCATTGCGAGCACTTTGGGAAAAAACGGTGTAGCCATCGCCACCACCGCGCAGAAAATCATTGGTCACAACGCCATAAATCTGGTCTGGGTCGAGCGGTGCCCACTGATTTTGCTGGCTAACTTCAACATCGTAAACTCGCGCAGAATTGTTTTCCGTCAAGCGGGAATATCGAAACCGAAGCCCGGATACTTGTGGAAACCGTCCACTCCTTCCTGCCACTTGATCAACCCCGGACTCCAGTGAAGACAGAATATCCGCGCCAGTCAATTCGAAACTTGAAAGCTGATTTTGAAATGGATATACGGCAAGCACTTCGCCCATAGTGATTTCACCTTGATCAATCGAGCCGCGCAAGCCACCAGCATTGGCAATAGCGATGTCATACCCTTGCGGTTTCATTCTGGCAAGCATCGCATCAGCGACCAGATTGCCAATTTTGCATTCCCTGGTCCGGCAATCAGTGCGATTGCCATCTATTGGGCTTGCTGCCTCTGAAATTACCTGGCTATGCAGTACATTCAATGGCTTGACTAGCTTTTCAATTTCATTTCTTACTTCCTGATTTTGAGCGGTCCTGCTATCCAAAAGAATCGGGTTCCCGATTGCAGATGTTATTCTTCCACGATCATCAAACGTGACATCAAGGCGCCCAAGATATTTTCCGAAGGCATAGGCCTGAACGATCGCTACAGCAGTCCCGTTTGGTGACCTCACCCAAGTTGGATATGGGCCTTCCGATTGTTGGCCATCCTGATTTGATAGAAACGTGTTGGTATGTCCTCCGACTATCACATCAATGCCATCAACGTTTGCTGCAATATGTTGATCCACATCATATCCAGAATGCGAGAGCAGAATAATTCTGTCAATTCCCTGCCTGGTTAGCCTTGCTATTTCCCGAGAAACAGCCATGACTGGATCTGTAAACGAAATATTTGGCCCAGGCGATGACAGCTCTGCTGTATTGACAGGCGCCAATCCGATCAAGCCATATCGATAACCGCTTTTGGCAATGATGGCTGAATGCTTCAGAACATCGTTTAATAGTGGTTCTCCCGAGATATCAGCATTGGACAATAAAACCGGAAACCTTGCTTGCTCAATAAATCTACGCAATGCTTGTGGTCCCAGATCAAATTCATGATTGCCGACAGTCATGCCATCGTAACGCACCATATTCATCATCTTTACCAATGCCTGTCCTTGATAGTGGGTAAAGATGAGCGAACCCTGAAATTGATCACCGCCATCAACCAGTATTGAATGCCCGGATTTCTCGCGTTCAGTCTGGACGACAGCTGCAAGTCTTGCATATCCGCCAAAGCACGCATTCTCGGCATCCCTTTCGCCATTACATGCATTGTTGCGCTGGTTAACGGGCTTGATCTGGGCATGGAGATCATTAGTGTGCAGGATCGTCAAGGTTTCAGCTTCGGCTCTGGCTGAAAACGATGCGATCAAAACGGCAAACAGCAAAAAGATCCTGATCATTCAGAAAACCATTCAATCGTAAAGTGTAATTTCATTATAGCCCTTGGTTTGCCCTGCTCCTGCCAAACGACCACACCATGGATAATTCGAAATTTGTCCTCAAGCACTGCTCTTCCGATTGATTGAACGAGGCGTGGATTTATTCAGATGGGCCGGTTTATCGGCTTGGAGCTTTTTTCAGCAAAATTTGTAAACGAAGTATATTTCATGGTTTGATTACGCTTAATTGGGCTTAAATAAATATCCTATTGTTTATATTTAAAAATTTTCGAATGACTCTTCTGGACGCAAGCAAACTCTTAATTGGGCTTAATAAAGATTAAGCCCAAAATGGCACATAGCATGCGAAATGCCGGGAAGTACCGGCCTGCTCATCCAACTTGATCATTTTGGCACCAACAGTTGCAGTAATTATCTGTGAGACCAAGGCATTTTTATTATCCGTTAGTCCGAAACGCTCACGCAATGACTGATTGGTCATTTGTTGAGATGTAACCCATTTCAAGGCACAGTGCTGATAGCATGCCCGTATACGTTCTCGGCGGTCCATTTGCTTGAAATCTTTGAAACCCTGTATTTTGACCACCGTTCTACGGTGGCCAGTAAAAAAATCAGGAGCGGGCAACTGGAAAGTTTCCACTTCGCTTATTACTCTATCGATTCCACTGCTTTTCTCCTCGCAGATACCTTGCCGCCGCATAATCCGGACTAAACTTTCGTTTCTCGATTCATGACCATCAATAAAGCGCTCTACAGGTACTACAGGCTCCCCAGGATTTGAGATCTCCACACGGTCTGGATAGATTTCAACCATCATAGATGTGCCACTGATCGTAAAGTCCTGATGGATGAGTGCATTAGCAATTAGCTCTCGAATAACAATTTCTGGAATCAGCTTTACTTCTTTGCGGATTGCTGTTTCTACAACCTCGTTTTGGGGTAATTGAGACATCACAAAGCTGATGAGTTCCTGAAAGCCAACTGCATACCCTTTGGTTCCAGTATGATCAAGCCGAGTCTCCAGCTTTGATGTCCCTGCATAGACCACCACTCTTGATGCTTTGCGAGCCAGGTCTGGAAAGTCCTCCAATCGTTTCGCCAATAGTAATGCGCCCATGCGTCGGATTGAATACTTTGAGCTTAGTTGGTCAATGAGCTGATCATTCAGCAATCTTTCCATAACGCCCGCTTGCTCTGTTGGATACGGTAATCCGAGTAGGTCGAAGTATGTCTGCGTGTCCAACAGGTTTACAACATCTCTTCTGTCAAGGCCAGTTTTTGATGGTTTCTCCAGCCAGTGACTGTCGCCCTCTGAAAATATGCGTCGCAACTGGTCTTCGCTCATGGGTCTTAGTGCTTGCCCTATCCGCATTAGATAAACGCCATTTCTATGATAGGCGTTTCCACGAGGACGTGAGGGGATATGGAAAACCAGCACCCTGCCATTTGTGTGGTGAACTTCTTCAATATCCACTCGAAAGTGAATGGCTTGATAAACCTTTTCCTCCATCTCGACAGGATTATGGAAAGCGCTTGTACCAACTGCATTCCTTGGAGGCTCATCTGCTACACCCGGTACAAGTTTTCCGCCACCCTCGTTAGCAATCGCAACACAGTACTTGTATAGCTTGCTATTATCAACTTGCCGTTTGGCTTCCTTGAATTCCAGTGACTGATGCTCAGAAGGGCTCTGGCACCAGAGATCTATTTGTTCTGGTGTTATTGTCAAAGCTTTCTTATTCCTTCAATAGTCATTTCTGATTAATAGTTGAAGTTTTTACTACAACATCATCATTTTTCAGTATAAATAGCGCTATGTATTTCCAAATTGCCGAGCAGGCCATATGCTCAATTGACAAGTCATTTTCTTGCTGTCTCGTTTGACCGTCAGTCTGGCTTATGCATCTTTCGCAATCAATCAAATATTAACAAGCCAACAGCCTATTTTAATAGTTCAGATTGACGTAATGCACGACTTGCCATGGACCTATATCGAAGATCAATACAATCTGAATAATTGCCGCATATTTTTTCTGTTCGCTTACCGACACCAATTTTTCATGATGGAATTAAGCAATCTGGCTCGTGCATGAGCCTTATCTGAAAAAGCCGTCTGTCTCGGCATTCGAACAGGCACCCCTTGTGGCTATGGCTATCCCGGAGCTTGCCTAAGCGGGCTTCGGCGAGGTTCTTGGTCTGGATTGATTGGTCAGAAAACCCGGCATGGAATGCAGTAGTGTTCATTCGACCGGTAACCATGTCCTGACCAACGACTCAGCACTGCTGCAGTGCAGCTTGGCTTTCAATGTCACCCTGATCAAGAATTTCCTGACTTTACTTGATGAGGAAAAGTTTTAAACTCTCTTGGACATGTAGGCCGGATGTACCCAGCGAATTCCTGAGTATGTGGTGTGGTGGTGGCCAGGGGCAGAATCGAACTGCCGACACGAGGATTTTCAGTCCACTGCTCTACCGACTGAGCTACCTGGCCATCAATGGGGACTGAATTAGAAATCAGAAGAAGTTTGCAGTCAAGAGCAGATTGCGAGATTCCAACGAATTTATCCAGCATATGTCAGTATTGCTCACTCAACAACGATCGATTGACTGTCTCCGGTTGTCTCGGTCAGCACAAAATCGATGAATACTTTTGCAGTTTGTGCAAGCTGTTTGCCACTTCGATAAACAATATACCATTGCCTGATGACTGGAAATCCTTCAATGTCAAGTGAGATCAGACGTCCCAACTCCAATTCAAGCCTCACGGTGTGAATGGAAACCACAGCAAGGCCCAAACCGGCCTGAACACTCTGTTTGACGATTTCATTTCCGGATACCTGAATGCCGGGCGTTGGCCTGACGCCATTTTCATCAAACACCCGCCGCATCGCCTGTCGGGTGCCCGAACCGGATTCCCGAATTACAAAGGTTTCCCCGTTCAATTCGCTGATCGGTATTTTTTTTCTTCCAGCCATGGGGTGGTTTGGAGAAGCAATCACGATTAATGGGTTATCCATGAATGATATAGCTTCAGTATCCAAGTCTTCTGGAGGAGGCCCCATCAACACCAGATCCGGTTCATTGTCCTCCAGCCGCTTGATCAGCTCCTCCCGGTTAATAACCTCAAGACTGATTTTTATTCCCTTGTGTTCTTCACAGAAGCGGGCAAGAAGTCGTGCAGCAAAATAATTTACGGTCGAAGCAATGCAGATTTTTAGCCGTCCCCCTTCTACTCCGCGCAAGAGGTTGATATCATATTCAATTTCATTGAGCTGATTCAGCATGCTTCGACTGTGCTTGAGCAGGGTATGCCCCGCTTCGGTGAGAAATATCTTCTTTCCCATCTGCTCAAACAGCGGCATTTCCAGAAGATCCGAGAGCTGTCGAACCTGGATAGAGACAGCCGGCTGGGTCAAATACAATTCCTCAGCCGCTCGTGTGAAACTCAAATTTCTAGCAACTGACTCAAATATCTGCAATTGGCGCATTGTGATATGCAGGGCCATGGATCAAAGGGATAAATGCAAAATACATATGCATTATATATTATCATGCATATATCTAATAAATTTTCCTTACCCTTTATTCAGCTCTTTCTCCCCAGGCTTGACGCCTCCTGACAATACGCTTTCATGCTCAAGCCCGGCTTGCATGCATCCATCGCCAGGTAATGAATCTTGGGACAAGGTTTTTTGACCAGCTTATTTGAAAACCAGGTTTTTGACGAGCTTTCGATAGACATCCCAGTCAAAGCAGGGTCCTGGATCTGTTTTTCGGCCAGGAGCAATATCACTGTGCCCAACAATGTTTTCCATGGTTATACCTGGAAATGCCATGAGGAGACAGCGGGTAAGCGATGACAGGGCCTGGTACTGGATGGTTTCAAAGGGCAATGTATCACATCCCTCCAATTCGATGCCGATTGAGAAATCATTCACCTTTTCATGGCCATTATGACTGGATACTCCAGCGTGCCAGGCCCGGTCATAGGTTGATACAAATTGTGTCGTTTGTCCGCCTCGATCAATATAGAAATGGCTGGAAACTCTAAGTTCGGCAATCTCTCGAAAAAAAGGATCAACAGCAACATCCAGTTGATTGGTGAATAGCGCTTCAACATGGCATCCTCCAAACTGATTTGGCGGCAAGCTAATTGCATGAATCACCAGTGTGTCTATCTTGATGTTATCGGGGCGGGAGTCAAAGTTTGGCGACTGAACTTGCAAGGTGCCGGATACTAGCCCGGACTGTTTGTCATGGTTGAAAATTTGCGGGTTCAAGTCTTCCATAACTCCATGCCAATCGCGAATTTAGTCTGGCGTGACCACGTCAGGGAGAAGCGTTCCTTCAGTTCCTCGGCTAATTGGCGCATGGGCAGTATTTCTCCCCGTTTCAACTCAAGCTCCAATTCGCAAAGCGGCACGGATCTCTGGTTCGCAAGAATGCAGCCACTATCTGCTGCGCATTCGATTTCGGTGTTAGCGACAACCAGTTTCAGGATTGTCCTCGACATTTCAACCGAAACAATGGTCTCAAGAGGATCATTCTCATCGACAATTTGCAGAACCCGGCTTTTGAGTGCTCCTTCAGGAAGCATGCCCGTTGTCTCGAGCCAGCCATCAATGACCGTTTCCAGTTCATGGTGCTGCGAAAAGCCATCAACAATACTGCCCTTTTCCTTAAACGTCGCCCGCATCAACTCCCCCTCCATCCTGGACCGAAGAGAAGAGTTCGAGCGAGTAAAATCCCGATTTGGCGTATCATGATAGCGAGCAACAAACCGGATAGGTCCTAGCCTCTCCTGCATATTGGACTGGATCAATCCGCACTGGATTATAGACTCCAGGATATCCTGGCTATCAACGATGAGCTTGATTTCCTGTTCGAGCACGCTTTATCCGATTTTTTCAGCGCGTAGGGATTCGATGCCTTTCTCGTTGCGTTCTTCAACGATTAATCGATAGCCTTGCTCAATGATCGACTCCCCAATTTCCGGAATATGTCCGATCGAATTCATGACAAAACCGCCGATGGTGTGGGTAAACCTGCTGTTCAATGCCACGTCCAGGTGTTCGTTAAAATCAAAAATCGACATTCTTGAATCGATCAGATAGACATCCTTTTCGATTTTCTCTATGATCCGTTTGCGTCGAGGCAAATATTCATCAAAATCATAGCCAACATCAATATCTCCAACCACCTCCTCGACGATATCCTCCATGGTGATGATGCCTACCGCTGAACCGAATTCATCGACTACAACAGCCATGCGGTCTTCCCGCTGCCTCAAAACCGGGAGCAGCTGATCAATAGTCTGGAACTGAAGCACGTAATGGGCAGGCTTGATGAACGCCTTGAGGTCTTTCTCGCCGAGCGCTTTATCCATTAAATTCCACGTTGTCAGCGTAACTATTCCGATAATATTGTTGGTGTTGTTTCGATATACTGGAATTCTGTTGAAGCCCTTCCTCCTGACAGTCGCAATGGCACGCAGAATGCTTCGATTGTGGTCAATAGCCGTCACTTCGGCAATCGGGATCATTGCCTCTCCCACTGTAGTATCTGCAAACCGGATGACCCGCCTGATTCTGGCCCGGTCAAATACGTTCACGGCCGAGGTCTTTTCCGTCATCTCGACAACTGAGCGAACCTGCTCGCGTGTCATGAAGAAATTCTGTTCGAATTTTCCGGCACCCATGAGCCTTGCAAAAATACGGGCAATTCTGGAGAAGACAAAAACTACAGGATAAAATACCCAGGAGAAGACTCTAAGCGGATAGACAGCATGGGGGACAATCTGGTCCGACTTTTGCTGGAAGATGCTTTTGGGAACAATTTCCCCCAAAATCAACAGCAGTGGAGTCAGAACAAGATACGAGAGCAAGTCTCCGCTCTCGCCGAAGGTACGAATGAATACGATGGTCAGCAGAGTTGTCAAGGCAACCGTTGCGACATTCGTGCCTACCAGAGTTGTTCCAAGCATGGTGTCAGGGGTCTTGTAAAAATCAAGAGCCGCCTTGGCCCCGCGGTTGCCCATGTTGGCCTTGGCCGTCAATTTGATCTTGTCTGAATTGACGAGAGCAATTTCCGACCCCGAAAAGAAACCTTTCAGCAGCAGCAA
The DNA here is from genome assembly GCA_026709505.1 of Gammaproteobacteria bacterium. Classification (GTDB taxonomy): domain Bacteria; phylum Pseudomonadota; class Gammaproteobacteria; order Arenicellales; family Poriferihabitantaceae; genus Poriferihabitans. Next base: position 52,844 of record JAPOSW010000123.1, read on the forward strand.
GAACAATATCAAGAGCATGAGTAAAACAATTGTCATGGCCTGACCTCACTGGTTTCGGAATCTGGAATTTCCACTTCGTCCGGAATCTCGGCTTCAGCATCATTCCCATGAACAGAAGCACTGCCCGTCTCTTCCTGAATCGCTAGTTTCTCTTCAATGGCTGTGGATTCAGACACGAATTCCTTCATGTCCAGGCCTTTGGCAACCCTGACTTTCGAGATGCGGTGTGAATCCATTTCCAGAATTTGAATAATGATGTCCTCATCCTCGACGATATCTCCTTCCCTGGGCAATCTGTCAAGAAGACGAAAGGCATAGCCGGCGATAGTGGTCATGCGCGGATCTTCAATTCCGAAATTGGTGAGATTGTCAAAGTCATTAAGCCGCATGTCCCCGGGCACCACATAGTCATTATTGTCCTTTTCTTCATAGTAGTGGACGGTGGCTCTTGATCCGCCGCTGATATCGCCGAAAATGAAGCTCAATACGTCACGCATGCTGATGAATCCCTCTACCCCGCCGAATTCATTGAGACATGCCGCAGCCCGAACCTGATTGGACTGAAAGAATTCAAACATTTCATCAACCTTCTTGGTGAGCGGTACAACCACGGGAGGATGCATGATGTCCTCCGGTTCATATTTGCTGAGGTCGTTTTCGTCCAGCACTAGCCGCATAATGTCCTCGGCATGAATGAAGCCCACAAGGTTATCCCGGTGAGTCTTGAATACCGGTACTCGCGGATGCTCGATTGCGATGAATTTCTCGATCATTTCCTGAACACCCATGTCGACATTCAGAAAGGCCATCTTGGTTCTTGGCGTCATGACCTCGACGATTTCAGTTTCATTGGCCGCAAGCAAATTATGGATTAGCGCTCTTTCGGTTGCATCCAGAACGCCCTCTTCGGATACCTGCTCGACCAAAGTGAGGAACTCGTCAACCTGCAGGATGTTGTCTGCTGCCTTGGCCTCGCCGACAATCAAGGTGGTTATGCGGTCGGCGATGCCCCGCACAGCCCACTGGATAGGCGTGATCAAGCGAATCCAGAGCCAAAGCGGTTTTGCGACAATTCTTGTGCTGTACCTTACAGGATTTGTAACAGCTATGGTTTTCGGGGTGACTTCTCCAAGCAGCAGCAAGAGGGGAATCATGATCACCATGTTGATGATGAAGGCTTTTTCAGGCTCATAAAGCATCACCACGATGGTGGCCATATTCACGGCGGATGCAATATTGACCAATTCATTGCCGGTCAGTATGGAAATAATCAGCCTTCGAGGCTGATCAAGCAACTCGTGGATTGTTTCGGAGCTGGGGTTTCTTTCTCTGCGCAGTTGCTGCAGATCAAGCCGGGACAGTGAAAAGAGAGCAGTTTCTGAACTGGAAAAGAACGCGGAGCAGATCAGCAGACACAGCTGCAGGACGAGTCGGATAATCATATCCGTCTCTGACAGCAGGGCCACGTCGAAGGCGAAATAACTCGCAACCGACTGCCCATACTGACCGAAATGATACAGTATTTGCTCCATCGGACTGTTTAGTCAAGCGCGTACTTGGGGGGTGTTCTGGCATGAAATGCCGAGCTCCATATATGACCGAACCTGAAATATCGCCTATTTTGAGGATAATTTCAATAGGTTTATAGATTGAGGCTAGCGTTGGAGAAATTTTTACGATGCATGGCTTGTCAGTTGGATTTGACTGCATAATTGGCTGTTCTAAAAAAGAACAAAATATGGCACAAACAAAATTGCCGGATTAGGCTTTAAGCCCTGATCGCTTCTAATCCGGTATATTATGACTAATTCTACTTTCCAGCTTGAAACGGTTGGAGCTATTTCCCCAGCGATTCAGGCCTGATAGACAATGGCCGGCACAATCAATCTCATAGTCTATCTGGCATTTCGATTCTTGCTCCGCGGCGCGTTCGCGAATTTTGTGCCAGTCAGCCGCCACCCTTGGATCAACCCCCATTTTTCCTTGATGACGGTGTCCACGCACCGCGGGGTTGGGGCTTTTAAGCAACAGGAACAAAACCAGTAATTACGAGGAACTGCTTCGAAAAAATAACCGTATTTGTGTCAGGTTTACCTATATCTATCCCCAATTCCACTCTGAAGTGCAACACCCTGGGGGTCGGCAGCATGCTGCAGACGGCCAGCAGGCGGATGACAATCTCCATACCGTTAACCATGGAGAACTGTCATGCGCAAAAGCTGCCGCCAGCTGGCCTGCGATGAACGATGCCAGATCAAGGTTCTGTTGTCCGGAGTCCTGTCGATTGGCGAGATCGCCCGCAACCGCGGAGAGCGCGGCTACCGCCACCGGCAGGCCCAGGACAGGGCCCGTGCCCGCCGCAGCCGTGCTTCCAGCGTTCCGCGCAAGCTGACGGAGGGCTGGAGTCCGGAGCAGACGAGGGCCGCCTGAACCGCTGCCCCCGCAAGGCGCTGGGCTGCCTCATGCCATTCGAGGTCTTTCACGAAGTCCTGCCCTCGCCCTGATTCCCTGGCCGGGTCAGGTCCTGAGCTGCGCCCGCAACCGGCGGGCGATGGATACATGCGCCTGCAGGGCCCGCACTGGGTCTTGCAGTGCCGGACTGCATCGCTTATGATGCCGGAAAGTCGAGACTGTCGCCGCTTCGGCATCGAACGAACGCTTCCAGATCCTGGCTTCCCCCCTGTCTGTCCATGAAGGCTATGCCTTCATGGACAGACAGGGGCAGTGTTGCACTTCGGACTGGAACTGGGGTACTTAAAAATGGCCGCTATTCTAGGCAAATACTCTCATTTTGACCTCAAGCGCATTCCAGTTTGTCAAAATTGAAGCCCAGAATCTACAAGCTTACCCAGAATTAGAATTGTTGTTACTTTTATCCATAATTCGAACCCATAACTCTGCCGAGGTCAGTTAAGTGGACATAATATTGGTACTTTGTGCAGGAAAAGTCAGCATTGCTTCTGGCTTAACTCAGGTGAAGCAACTATACAAACTGGCAAAAGTGCTGCCAGATAAGCAATGTTTATATTTGGACCGTGAGCGGGATATTGATATTCCTTTATTGCCAGATGAGTTTATTATTCTTCATGGCGGGGAAAAAATATTTTCTGAAAATCCGGGTTTGGATATCGGCAATAATCCCGCAGTCCGACGACCGATTTACCCGATATTCAATGACAGGAAAATCAGTCCGGGACTTGAATGTGCGAAGCTATCCGGCGCTGAACTTCAGCAACATGATACAAACTTTCCATCAATCAGACTTTTTGCAGACATTGAAGGTGGGCTTGATCAATTGATCAGCCCAGAAATGACTCTTGTGGTTCAAGACAATGACAGTTACTTTACGGTTCCTATTGATCAAGAGGGATCTATAGAGTTAGAAGAATGTGCAAAACATGGTCGAAGGCCGCCAAAGGGAGATGGATATTTTTATCGTATTAAAATTGACGGTGAGAAGTATAAGGTTACCGAAATGAAGATGGTTGGAGAAGATATTCTCCGTTTGGTTGGCAAAACTTATGACGAATGGACTATGAATCAAAAACTGAAAGGGGGGCGTAGAGTTTCAGTTGAAAAAGATCAGTTAGTTGACCTGTCAGTGCCGGGAGTAGAGAGGTTTGAAACTGCAAAAAGGCAGGCGCAGCAAGGTATAGATCATTGGTGAGAATTTTAACCGATGAAGACGAGCAATTTTTGAATGCTAATGGATTCAACTGGAAGTTGCTGTTCGAAAACAATGCCAAACAGGGTCTATTGGTGAAGCGATTTCAGGTACCGACTGGCTATCAGCCTGATACGGTTGACCTGATGATTTTGATTCCTGAAAATTATCCTGTAGCAGGTATCGACATGTTTTATCTTTGTCCTGCAATTTTTCGTGATGATGGCAGGAATATCAATGCCCTAGAGATTGAAAATCATTTTGATAGGCAATGGCAGCGATGGTCTAGGCATTATGATTGGCACGCCGGTTACTGCAGCATTGCAACACATATAAAGTTTGTAAGCAATCAACTTGAATCTGAACTTAACTGAAATTATTTTCCAATTGTTCAGTACACTCCATGCCACACACTCTCTCTTTAACTAAAAGTTTATACGATGATCTTCGTACCCATCTTTACCCAGATGATGGGTTTGAGTCTGTTGCAGTAATGCTATGCCATTCTGGCATTGGTAAACTAGGCCTTCGACTGATGGCAAATCAATTAATGCTGGTTGATACTGAGCTTTGTTATGAAAGATCATCAAACAGATTATGCTGGCCATTTGCATCCTGCTTCAACCCCGAAAAGATCTCCGAAATTGATGAACTTGGCTTGTCGATAATGACAATTCACAGTCATCCAAGTGGATTCAGTGATTTTTCAGAAATCGATGATAAGAACGACTGTGAGTTATTCTCTTCTGTGTGCAGCTGGTTTGATGACGACAGGCCTAATGGATCGGCAATCATGCTTCCGAACGGGCAAATACTTGCACGACTTGTGAACCATGCAGGAAAATTTACCTCGATTCAAACGGTTTCGGTGATTGGTGAAGATATAAGTATTTGGAAACAAAACAGCATAGGAAGAAAAGTTCCAAGTTTTGGATCAAGGATTGCGCAAACTTTTGGAAAGGGAACTTATCAATTATTAAGAAAAATCCGCGCAGGCGTGGTTGGTTGCTCAGGAAGTGGAAGTATCGTTGTTGAGCTATTGTCTCGAAATTGTATAGGTCATTTAGTGATTGTTGATCCAGACGACGTAGAAACAAAAAACCTGAATAGAGTCATCAATTCAACAAAGGCCGATGCAAGAAAGAAGACTCCCAAAGTGGAGTTACTCAAACGTTCCGTAAGACGGATGGGCATGGGTACTGAGGTGGATGCACTAAAATCCGATACAAGAGATAGACAGGTCATAGAAGCTTTGGCAGATTGCGATGTGCTATTTGGATGTGTGGATTCAGCAGAGGGGCGCTATCATCTCGAATGCATAGCATCGGCCTACTTCATTCCCTATTTTGATGTTGGCGTGAATCTGGAAAGTGATGATATGGGCAATATACTGCAAGCGGATGCAGTGTCGCACTACATGCACCCTAATAACACTAGTTTGATGGCTCGTGGAGGGTATACGACAGAACAAGTAACTGCGGAAAGCTGGCATCGAACTAACAGGGGGTATTACGAAAGGCAGCGGGTAGCAGGATACCTAGCTGACATTAGTGAGGATCAACCTGCAGTCATGTCGATAAATATGCAGGCAGCTTGTCTCGCATTTAATGACTTCATTGCTCGTCTTCACAACTTTCGACTTGACAGCAATGATGATTTTTCTACTCAAAGGTTTCGGTTTGTGCATGGATATTCTGAAAATCTGGGAAATAAAGTTACCGTTGATTCCCTGTTTTCCAAATTTTCCGGCAAGGGGGAGAGAAGCGACCTAATCAAGATGTTAAAAGGCAGAGGTAGTCTAATTCCTGAAGGCAGTGCAACGGTTCAGAGCATAAAAGCCGAGGTGGGTGGATAGTTCATCCAGAGATCTTCAAGGCTGGACGTATGAGTGATTACTGTATCCGGAAAGCATGGGTGATTGGGGGCGAAACCCTACCTGTTTTTGTTCCAAAAAAAACTGAGGTTAGTCATGTCTCAGAGCTTAATCATTAATTCTCCCTATTCTTGCCCAGATAGGCATTGGGTACCAGGAACGGACGGTGAGCCATTAACCCGAAAGGACGGGCGTAGGCCTGCAGGCTACACGATAGCAGACCCGACTGCAAAACCCTACCACGATAGAGGTATATTTGTTGAATTGCCAATTGTGAATCAGATTCGACAACGAGTTGATCAATGGCGGATGTCGGGCTACGAGGGTATAACCGGGATAACCAAGGTGCTTCTTGAGCATTGGCTGGACAATGACCAAAGGGAGTTTCCGTTTTTCTTTTGTCAAATTGAGGCGATTGAGACACTTATCTGGCTGATAGAGTCTCCAGAATCAGAAAAAAGCGGTATAGAAATCAAATCCGACGGTGGAGAATTCCTTCGCTTGTGTTCAAAACTTGCTACTGGAACGGGTAAAACAACGGTTATGGCGATGTTGATAGCATGGCAATCAATAAACCGTTCTACATACCCTATAGATCGGCGTTTTTCACAAAACTTTTTCGTTGTTGCTCCGAATCTGACAGTAAGAGAACGGCTTGCTGTTCTTGTGCCCTCAAACCAACCTAACTACTACGATGAATTTGGAATTGTCCCGCCATCACTGCGGCAGAAGTTTCTGCAAGCAAACGTATTGGTTCGTAACTGGCACGCTCTGAATTGGGAAACAGAAAACACAATAGAGAAGAAGAAAGGTGTAGATAAGCGAGGAGTCAAAAGTGATGAGGCATACACGCGCGAAGTATTGGGTGATATAGCACATGCCAAAAACATTGTTGTTATAAACGATGAAGCTCACCATGCATGGCGTGTTCCAGCAGGTTCAAGGATTAAGGGTGTCCGGAAAGAAGAGATCGATGAAGCGACAAAATGGGTCGGTGGGCTTGATCGAATTCATAAAACTCGAGGCATACTATCATGCTTTGATTTTTCGGCTACTCCGTTTGCACCGAACGGAAGAAAAACTTCTGAAGAAGCATTATTTGACTGGATTATCAGTGATTTTGGGCTGAATGATGCTATCGAGTCTGGGCTAGTGAAAACGCCGAGAGTCGTGATTCGAGATGATGCCTTGTCCAATGCAAAAACCTACAAGTCACGCTTGTATCACATATATAGTGATAACGAAGTGAAAGACGATCTAAACAGAAAGGCAAAGCCGCATGACCTTCTTCCAGACTTTATTGTCAATGCATACACATTACTAGGATATGACTGGAACAAGACCAAAGACTTGTGGAGTGATCGAGAAACTCCCCCTGTGATGATCACTGTAGCTAATCGTACAGAAACTGCCGCGAGAATCAATCATGCATTTATTAACAACAACATACCTGGTGTTGACTCACTGTCTGATCCAGATGGAATTTTGCACATTGATTCGAAAGTACTTAAGGAGGCAGAAGATGAAAGCATGGAATCCAGTTCGGCAAAAAAGCAAGGAGCAACCGCTTTGCGGGAAAAAGTCAACACTGTGGGGCAAATGGGAAAGCCGGGCGCAAAGGTGCAAAATGTCATCTCTGTGGGGATGTTGTCCGAGGGTTGGGATGCGCGAACTGTTACTCAGATAATGGGGTTGCGTGCTTTTTCTAGCCAGTTGCTTTGTGAACAAGTTATTGGACGAGGATTGCGACGTTCTTCCTATGAGGTCAACGAAACAACTGGAATGTTCGACCCAGAATATGTCAATGTTTTTGGGGTGCCATTCAGTTTTTTACCGCATGTTGAAGAGTCAGGCAACCCACCTGCAGTTTCTGAGAAAATCACCGTTCAGCCTGTTAAGGAAAAAAAACAGTTTGCCATCAAATGGCCTAATGTAGTCCGTGTAAACAGGACTCTAGAATCGAAACTTACCATTGGTTCCTGGGAAAAGGTTTTACCGCTGACAATTGATTCGGCTCAAACGGTGCAGTTGGTGGAATTAGCGCCGACAGTTGATAACCAGCCTGATGTTTCAAAAATTTCTGACATAGATCTCAATGAATTAGGGGCAAAAAACCGTATTCAGACGACCATATTCAGGACGGCAAAAGCCGTATTTGAAGAGGAATCGCTGGGTTGGAAAGGATCACAGGCTATTTTGATGGCGCAGCTTGTACAACTTGCAGAGCAGTTCCTCAATTCCGAAAAAATAAAGGTCATCCCTGAACTGTATAACCAGGATAGATGGAAAAGACAACTGGTAATCTCATTGAATATGTCTAGAGTCATCCGTCATTTCTTGAACATGATTCAGGAGGAAAACACTCAAAAAGCAGAGCTTGTACTTGACGAGAATTACCCTATTCGTTCAACTGAAGACATGCGACCATGGCGTACTGGGAAGCCATTCGAGGCAACAAATAAAAGCCATATCAATTATTGCGTATTTGACAGTGCATGGGAAGAATCTGCGGCAATCGAGCTTGATCGAAACGATGTTGTGGCATCATGGGTGAAAAATGATCATCTCGGATTTGAGGTGTTATACACTTATCAAGGAGTGGTCAGAAAATACAGGCCTGATTATCTGGTCTATTTGAAATCTGACAAGACTTTGGTTCTGGAAATCAAAGGACAACAGGAAGATCAGGACAATGCAAAACATTCGTACATGAAGCAATGGATTAAAGCGGTTAATGGAGATGGTAGATTTGGTTTCTGGCAGTTTACTGTTTCGCGCTCTCCGTCTGATTTAAAAGATATTCTCGTTCAGGCAAATGGTGAGTCACCGTGATGCAAAAAACACTTCACTGCCTACCCAAATCACACATTATCACCTGTCGATACTTCCTTTCATGAGTTGCATTGGGAATGAATACAGATGCCGAATAATTCATTGTAAATCCCGCATCAACTAATCAGTTTAGAGATGAAGAAATCCCCAAAAGACAGGCCAATTAAATCATACGATCACAAAACCGCAAAACGGGCTAACAATCCTCCTGTAGGATTGGTGACTCCAGCCACTGATCCTGACGTGGTAGTAAGGCAGAGCTACGAATATGATCCACATATAGATCCCTGTTTTCAGTGGGCTGGCAAGACTGAACGCAGCTCATTTGAAGTGCCCATTCAGTCGCTGCATGTTCATGAACGTATCGACCCACGCACCATAATTGAAGCGGTTAGAAAACGGGGAAGTGATGATGGACAGACATCGTTGTTTGACAACGTGCGCAATGCTCCACTACGTGATGAAATAGAGTTCTATCAGCATGCACATGACTGGAGCAATCGACTCATTGCTGGCGATTCACTACTCGTCATGAATTCGCTTTTGCAAAAGGAAAACATGGCAGGTCAAGTGCAATGCGTGTTCATGGACCCACCCTATGGAATTAAATATGGTTCAAATTTCCAGCCTTTTGTAAACAAGCGAGAAGTTCGGGATGGCAAGGATGAAGATCTAGCTCCTGAACCAGAAATGATTAAGGCTTTTCGGGATACTTGGGAACTAGGAATTCATTCGTACCTCTCTTATTTGAGGGATCGGCTACTGTTAGCAAAAGAATTGTTGAATAAGAGAGGAAGTGTGTTTGTTCAGATAGGTGATGAGAATGTGCATCGAGTAAGTCTTATCATGGATGAGATTTTTGGTGCAGAAAATCGCATGTCAACCATCTCCTTTGCTACCACCAGCGGCAGCTCAAGTAAGCATCTGCCTTCTGTGGCCGACTATTTGCTCTGGTATGCCAGGGACAAGCGACAGGCGAAGTATCGACAGTTGTATGAGACTTTAAGCCGGGCAGAGGTTATCGACTACTTCAATTGGGATGTGGCTGTAGAGTTGCCGGATGGAAACAGCCGAAAAGTAACGGCTGACGAACGAGTTAATCCCGACAAGTTTCTCCCAGAAGGTGCTCGCATATACCGACGTGTTGGACTGGATTCGCAGGGAGTCTCAACAACTGGTCGTTCAGACCCGTATGAGTGGAATGGAAGAATTTTCCATTGCTTGAAAACCCGGCAATGGTCCATATCCAAAGAGGGCATGGACCGACTGGCCGAGTTGAACAGGCTGGAAGCGCTTGAAGGCCAGAATTCCCTGATGTGGAAGAAATACGAAGATGAAGTACCAGGCCGCCGCATCCATAATGTCTGGCCTGCACAGATGTATCCCAGCGAAAAAAGGTATGTTGTTGAGACTAGTGTAAAGGCGATTCAGCGGTGTATTTTAATGAGTACAGATCCAGGTGACTTGGTGTTTGATCCAACTTGCGGTAGTGGGACAACCGCATTTGTTGCAGAACAATGGGGGAGACGTTGGATGACATGTGATACATCCAGAGTTGCATTGACTCTGGCACGGCAACGTTTGATGACTGCTACATTTGACTATTACAAACTTGCATGGCCAGATGAGGGTGTAGGCAGCGGTTTCAAATATAAATCTGTGTCAAAAGTATCGCCAAGCACTCTAATCGACGATAGTCCACCACCAAGTATATATTTGTATGACCAGCCCGAAAAAGATACGGCAAAAGCCCGGGTCACTGGGCCATTTACAATGGAGGCCGTACCGTCTCCAACCGTGAGAGCGATTGACGATGCAGGGTCGGAGAATTCATCAGTGGCGGATGGATCAGTGTCTCGTAGCGGTGAGACTTTGCGCCAGAGTGAGTGGCGAAGTGAGTTGCTCAAGACGGGCATTCGCGGTAAAGGCGGACAACGCATTAAATTTTCTCGAGTAGAGTCTCTGCCCTTTCATTGGTTACATGCTGATGCAGAAACTCGATCAGTGCACACAGATGATGACTTTAATGACGAGTCATCATCAGAATTCCAGCCACAACGAGCAGTAGTAAGCTTTGGACCACAGCATGCACCGTTGGAGCAAAGACAGGTTGAATTGGCGTTGCAAGAAGCGGCAAGTTTAAAACCTACACCGACAATGGTCATCTTTGCCGCACTTCAGTTCGACCCGGAAGCTGCAAAAGACATTGATGAAACGAAATGGGAAGGTGTAAGCCTGCTGAAAGTACAGATGAATACCGATCTGCACACAACAGATCTCAAGAAAAAACGCGCCAGCAATGAGGGATTCTGGTTGGTTGGACAGCCTGATGTAAGCTTAACGCAGATTCGTCAAGGCAAGTTTTCAGGACAGTGGCAGGTACAAGTTCAGGGGTTTGATTATTTTAACACCCGGACTTGCGAGCTTGAATCAGGTGATGAAAAGCGCGTCGCCATGTGGATGTTGGACTCCGATTATGATGGCAGAAGTTTTTATCCTCGCCAGGTGTTTTTTCCTATGGCAAGCCAAAAGGACGGCTGGGCAAAATTAGCAAAAAACCTCAAGGCCGAGATTGATGAGGATCTGATTGAGGCCTATCACGGAGTTCAGTCACTCCCATTTGAATTGGGGAAATATGAACGTGTTGCAGTAAAGATTGTGGATGACCGTGGTATAGAGAGTCTAAAGATTCTGCCTATTTATTCTTGATAAAAGATCATGTTTAAAGAACTAGAAATTACAAACTTTAGGGGCTTCAAAGAGTGCATAACAGTGAAGTTCGCCCCGATCACTGTACTTATAGGACGCAACAATGCTGGTAAGTCTTCTATCGTTAAGTTTTTGCTAATGCTCCAACAGTCATTAGGAACTGGAAAATCAGGATTTTTGGTTTCAAGAGGAGAAAGGACAGACCTAGGACCATTCCACAACCTAAAAAATACGCTATCCGGAGAAAAGACTCTGGCTTTTTCACTAACCATGGAAGATTTTACAAGTCCCAGAGATTCACTGTCTCTATACCTGCAAAAGAAAAACAAGACACTCTGGCCAAAGAATGGGGTATTTCAGACAGCAGCAGAGGTTTCTTACAGTAAGAAAATTCCATTTCAGGGAAAGAAACACAGTTTTTGTCTCAAAATCGATGGCGAAGAAGTGACTGGCCGAACAGCTGGAATCAGTCAAAATTCTAATTTTCTGGATTTTGCAGATGCTCAGAAATCAAAAATCGATTCTCATGCAGACAGTAGCGAAATTGCTGCAGAGAACGCATGTCTTGAAGTAATTGCGAAAAAACTTGTGACAATCAGACACATCAGCCCAGATAAGAAAAGTGTTCCGAGGTCGTTTGATACTGGTGAATTTACTCCTGAAACTGATGTTGGGCAAGATGGAAGATTTGCGCTACATCATCTGTGGAATCTTCATGAAGATGGCGGTCAAAATGAGATGGATTTTGTGAGTCAATACATGGAAAAAGTTTTGGATGTCACGGATATCAGGTTCACGGACCCAAAAGATGGCGATCTTTCTCAATGCATGGCCAACAATCAAAATACTAGGGCCAACAACAATTTAGCCGACTTTGGGCATGGAGTAAGCCAATGTTTTCCAATCTTTGTGCAGGGAGCGTTAATGCCTCCTTATTCGACCCTAATTTGTGAACAGCCCGAGTCTCAAATCCATTCTAGTGCTCAACTGGAGTTGGGGCAATATTTTGCCGATTTATGGACCAATAGAAAAGTGGCCTCAATAATTGAGACGCATAGTGACAGCATTTTGCTAAGGCTTAGGCGATTGATTTCAACAGGTAAGTTGCAAGCATCTGATGTCAGTGTGGTCTATCTATCTGTTGATTCCATCGATAATGAACAGTCGGTTTCGGTTAGAAACTTGGGTATTGAAAGTGACGGTTCCATGGAGGACGGTCTTCCAATGGAATTCTTTCATCCAAACATATGGGAACTCTTGGAAATGGTAGAAAGTAGTGAAGAATAGTGCGACAATGGACGCAATTGCCATGGATACCAACGTTTTTGGACATCTCACGCATTATTCCGGAATTAACAAGAATCAGCACATAAACAAACTGCTTAAATATCTGATTAAGAGCCAGATCAGCCTGCTGGTTGATAAGGACAATAAGATTTTGAATGAATATAAACATCATCTGAATAAACCAACATTCAAACGTAAATATGACAAGAGAGAAGAATCGTATTTCCTGCAGTATTTTATGGATCCAGCAAGGCACAAACCGGTTTTTGTGAACGAAACAGACGATTTATGGAACGCAATCATCGCTATCGTAGATGATCCTAATGAAGTCGATCAAAGGTTGGTATATGTTGCTTTTTGTAAAGGCAAATTATTATTATCCAATGATAATGAAGATATAGTAAGTCAAAGAAGCTTGTTATTCGAGAAGACAAAAGGCAAACGTGAAAAAGGTAGTGACATTATGAACTCGCAGCAGGCATTCAATACGATATTGAGTAATGACTGAAACCAGTATGGGAAATGAGGCTCATCTAGCTGCTGCCGATTACTTAGTTGATCATCGGGCACCCACATAATCTTCACTTCGGCACCCAGTGATTGACCGGGGCTTCCGACCCAATCAGGATCCATTCCGGAACCTGAACGAATGCAAGGAATGGACAGGTGGATTCGAGGCGGTCCGTCAAATATTTCCTTTATCCCTATGAATCATATTACAATGCCTGGCATCAGTCGTATCCAATAGTTCATTATGAGTTCTGCGGCGACAAAAATTTCAGCATACCCTGACTTGGACAATCCGAGCCTCTATCTCAATCGGGAACTGACCTGGCTTGAGTTCAATCGCAGGGTACTTTTTGAAGCAACGGATCAAGACAATCCCCTGCTTGAAAGACTCAAGTTCATCGCCATTTTTGCTTCCAACATGGATGAATTTTTCATGAAGCGGGTCGGCGGGCTCAAGCTTCAGGTTGCGGCTGACGTGTCTGAATTGACCGATGACGGAAGGAGTCCCCTGCAGCAAATTCAGGAGTGCAGGCAACTGGTTGAGGAGTTGACCGATTTTCAGGAGTCTGCTTTCGAATCCATCTCCAGTGAACTCAAGGAGCACAGTATTGCAGTCATCAATTATCAGGATTTGCGGCAACCGGGACAAAACAAGCTGAGGCAGTATTATCTCGAGAATGTATTCCCGTTGATGACGCCGCAGATTTTTGACCCCGCACACCCCTTCCCTTTCATCTCCAACCTATCCTTGAATCTGGTGATTACGTTTCCGGCCGAATCTTCCGAAGAGAACGCCATTGCGAGGGTCAAGGTGCCGATCGGCACTGGCGTACCACGCTTCATCAAAGTGGATGATTATCGTTTTGTCCCGCTTGAGCAAATCATCGCCAATAATCTTGACCTGCTGTTTCCTGGCGAAAGTCAATTCGAATATGACTTCTTTTTCGTTGCCCGCAATGCCAGCACGGAACGTCAGGAATCCGGGGCATCCGACCTGCTGTCAATGATTGAGTTGGAATTGCGGGACCGTAGAATCGCCCCCATTGTCCGGATGGTAGTCAACAGGGGAATGAATCCTGAACGCCAGAACATGCTCACTGAATTGCTGGGTCTAGATTCAGAACTGGACGTGTACGAAACCGAAGGCCTGCTGGCCCGAAGTGACCTGTTTGAACTCACCGGTCTGCCAATTGCAAACTTGCGCTATCCGCCGCATCAACCGGTTAATCATCATCGACTACAGGATAATCAGCGGAGCATCTTCAATCTCATCCGCGAAGAGGAAGCGATACTGATCCAGCATCCTTATGAATCATTTTCGGGGTCTGTGGTCAGATTTCTGGGTGAAGCGGCACGAGATGAATCAGTCAGGGCGATCAAAATGACCTTGTACAGAACCGATCGCGAAACCCGTATTGTTGATCTTTTGATTGAAGCCGCGAATAATGGCAAGCAGGTTGCTGTTGTGGTCGAAATCAAGGCAAAGTTTGACGAAGCCAATAACATTACTTGGGCAGAACATCTCGAAGAGGCTGGCATTCACGTGACCTATGGCGTGGTCGGATTCAAAACCCACAGCAAGGTGCTCCTGGTCATACGCCGAGAAAAAAACCAGTTGCAGCGCTATGTTCACATTGGTACCGGGAATTATCATGGCGGAACCGCCAAGCTCTATACCGACCTTGGACTTCTGACCTGCGACAGGGAGATTGGCGAGGATGCTACCGAGCTTTTCAATTTCCTGACTACCGGTCATATCAAGAAGCGCCAGTTCAAGCATATTGTAATTGCGCCGATTGATCTGAAAAAAGAGCTTAGACGTCGGATTGCTGCTGAAATCGAGCACGTCAAAAACGGCAAAACCGGCCTTATACGAATGAAGACCAATGCACTGGAAGACAAGGATGTGGTCAAGGACCTGTACAAGGCATCCATTGACGGCGTCAAGGTTGACCTTATCGTTCGGGACACCTGTCGACTGCGACCAAAGGTTGCCAATTTATCCGAAAATATTACCGTGATCAGCGTTGTTGGTCGATTCCTGGAGCACAGCCGAATTTTCTACTTTCACAACAATGGCAGGCACGAGTACTTCATCGGTTCTGCCGACATCATGAAGCGCAATCTGGAGAGCCGGGTTGAAGTAGTCACCCCCATTGAGAAAAAATCCCTAAAGGAATCACTGAAACTTATCCTCGACACTCTAATGAATGATCACGTCGACAGCTGGGAAATGTGTTCTGATGGAAGCTACGTCTCTCGCAAGAAAGACGACCCGAAGGCAGTGGGTTGCCAGCTTCAGCTGCTCGAATACTCACAGGCCCATGTCCGCAGCAAGCGCAGTAGAAATAAGAAACAGTTCAAGACGATCAGAAAAAGGAACTGAACTGTTCCGATCACTGGATTTCCTGGCAGCAATCGATGGCCTGATTGCCTGAATCAGGTGATCGAGATTTTTCCTTCGAGCTGATTGACCGGTATGGCCTGGTTCTCAAGCATAATGGGAATTCCATCCCTGACCGGGTAGATCATGGTATTGTTCTGCGTAATCAGGGCTTGAGAGAATGGTGAGTCGACACGTTGCCCTGCCGCATTTTCCAAATTTCCCTCACTGATTATCTGATTGAGAATCTGGAGATTCGACTTCGACAGCAATCGAAGCGAGAGCTTGGTAACCGGGCAAACCAGTATGCTGATCAATTCCCTGTTAATCGGCATGGCTTGTTGCTAAATCGTGCTTTTTCGAAATGGCTGGGTAATCAAGCGGTCCACCCTCGCTTCGCTGTCCTGATTGAAGATCTCAAGTCCAATTGGCATTGTCGTTTGGGGCTGTCCAGGCTGATTCAGGTAGCTCCCGAAAATCCGGTCCCAAATCGACAGAAAGAATCCATAATTCATGTTGTGTTCTCGCGGGTCGGTGGAGTGGTGTATGCGATGCATGTCCGGAGTCACGATTATCCAGCGAAGCATCCTGTCCACGACTGAGGGCATTTTGATATTGCCATGGTTGAACATGGCCGATCCATTCAGGATAATTTCAAAGGCTATTACCGCAAAGACCGGAGCTCCCAGAACAAGTATTGCAGCCGCCTTGATCAGGATGGAGATGAAAATCTCGATCGGGTGAAATCTGAGAGCAGTCGTGAAATCAAAAGCAGTATCGGTATGATGCATGCGATGGATGCGCCAGAATGGCTCGATCATGTGAAAAATGCGGTGTTGCCAGTAGATTAGCAAATCCAACGCCAGAATGCAGAGTATGACTTTCGGCCAGAATTCAAATTCAACCCAGTAAAAGAGTCCAAACTGATGCTGAATAGACAAAATGGCTGCGCCGACTGCAGTGATGGGAATGAGCGCTAGCATGCACGTATTGATCAGGAAAATGCCAAGATTGCCAGGCCAGCGAATTCGCTTTTTGCCAGGTACACGCCGAGGAAACAGCAACTCCCAAAGCACCATAATGACGGCAATCAAGGTGAACGCCAATATTCTCAAGATATTTTCAATCGATAATGTTTCTAGCATAATCATGAATTTTACTGACAAATATAAGAAAATAGATCAGAATATATGAATAAAAGGTTCATGAATGCTGGAAGGCTTGCAGTATTGTAACCTGCCGAAGAGCAGATTCGACAACTTCCAGACCGGCATCCGAGACGGGGCCATCCTCGCACAGCATTCTGCGCCAGTGACGCGCCCCCTTTTGACCATGATATATCCCCATGAGATGCCGCACCATTTTTTTCAGGGAAATGCCCTGCCTTAATTGCTCTTCAATGTACTGCATGTAGGAACGTACAATCGCCTCTCGGCTGGCTGCCGGATTTTCAGAAGAGTTTTCAAAATAATAATCACTGAGTTCTTTCATGAACCAGGGATTGCGATTAGCCTCCCTGCCGATCATGACGCCATCCAGTTTATCGAGGTGTGATGCAACCGCACTCAAGGTATGAATCCCGCCATTCACGATGATGCGCAGGTTCGGAAAATCTTCTTTTGCCCTATAGACCTTGCCATACTCAAGAGGAGGAATACTCCGGTTCTGACGCGGGCTGAGTCCTTTCAACCAGGCTTTCCGGGCATGAATAAAAAACGTATGGCAGCCTGCCTTGGAGGTTTTCATGATGAAATCGGCCAGAAAAGCATAATCATCGTGTTTGTCAATGCCAACTCGCGTCTTGATGGTGACCGGCAAATCGCAAGTGTTCTTGATTTCTTCTACACAGCTGGCAACCAACTCTGGTTCAGCCATCAAACATGCGCCAAAGCGGGCACTTTGCACACGATCGCTGGGGCATCCGATGTTCAGATTGACTTCATTATACCCCTGTTCCTGGGCTAGCCTCGAGCAATAAGCGAGTTCATTGGGATTACTGCCCCCAAACTGAATGCCGACAGGATGTTCAACCGGGTCAAAGTCGAGCGCATCAAGCCTTGAACCATGAATGATCGAACCGGTTGAGATCATTTCAGTATACAATTGCAATCTCGGAAAAATATGGCGCATCAAAACCCTGAAATGCCGATCTGTAATCGACATCATTGGGGCCAAGGCGAATATCTTTTCCATGGTCTCGGTTCATTAAGCTAGCAAATGGTATTGTATCAAACCTGTTGTCCTGCACATTCAATTCATCACCCCGGAAGTTATGTCTGTTTTGTCTGACAGTCTGAGCAGAGCGGCTGACTCCCTGCTTGATCAAAAACTTGATCAATATCTGGCGAAATTAAGACGGGGAATTGAAAAGGAAAGTCTTCGGGTAACTCCCGACGGCACGCTGGCTGCGACTCCCCACCCGCATGCCCTGGGCTCAAGTCTTACCCACAGTTCCATTACCACCGACTATTCGGAGTCTCTGCTGGAGTTTGTGACCGGCATTCATGAGGATATACCGGCACTCTTGCAGGAGTTGCATGATATTCACCATTTCACTTATCAGCATATCGGCAATGAGAAGCTGTGGGTCAATAGCATGCCATGCATTGTTGAGAGTGAAGAAAGGATTCCGATCGCCCAGTATGGAATTTCCAATATTGCGCGCATGAAAGAGGTATATCGGGAAGGACTGCATCATCGGTATGGTTCGCTCATGCAGACGATAGCGGGCATCCATTACAACTTTTCCTTGCCTGAAGAGTTCTGGAATGAACTCGCAAGGCAGGATGACCTTAAAACTGTCCAGAACTACAAGTCGTCACGGTATTTTGGCTTGATTCGAAACTATCATCGTCTATCGTGGGCTACGATTTACCTGTTTGGCGCCTCCCCGGCAGTGTGCCAGACGTTCCTGAGCGACCGCGAGCACTCCTTGACACCGTTGCATCGCCATACATTCTATGGTCCAAAGGCCACTTCTCTGAGACTGAGCAATCTCGGTTACAGCAATGAAGCGCAAAACGACATTTGCATTAACTACAACAATGTTGAATCGTTTGTGCGGTCATTGCGGCATGCCATTCAAACTTCGTACCCTCCCTACGAGAAGATCGGAATCAAGGCTAATGGACACTACCGACAATTGAATTCGAATCTGTTGCAGATCGAAAATGAATTTTATGCAGCGATCCGTCCCAAGCGAGTGGCCAAGTCCGGTCAGAGCCCATCTCGTGCATTAAGTCTCGGAGGGGTTGAATATGTTGAAATCCGCAATATCGACCTGAACCCGTTTGTTCCGACAGGCATCGATGCGGATTGCATCCGCTTTTATGACTTGTTGTTACTGGCCTGCTTATTGTTGGACAGTCCGGATATGGACGATGCCGAATTTCAGGTGTGCTGGAAGAATCAACAGGAAATGGTCATGAATGGACGCAATCCGTCTGCCAACGTCATGCTGGCAGACGGCGAAAGAAATTCACATGATCAAATGCATGAATTGCTGGATGCATTGTCTCCCCTTGCAGAACTGCTCGATGCACTCGATAACAGCATTAACTATAAGCTTTCACTCCAATCGCAGAGACTCAAAATTGATGATCCTGATCTGACTCCGTCCGGTCAGATTGCAGACAAAGTCACAAACAATGAGGAAAGCTTCTTTGAATTTGCCATGAATCTTGCCGAAGAGACCGAGCAATACTTCAAGAATACTCAACTTGACTCCAAGACATCCCGGAAGTTCAAGCAGCTTTCGGAGGAATCACACCAGGCCCAAAAGGACATTGAGGCATCAGATTCAATGAACTTTGATGATTTTTTGACAGACTACTTCAATCGGCAAAATGCCCCCTTGCCGACTTGTGGTTGTTACAATTCAGCATAATTTCCGGCATTCGTTGAAATGCGGATTGAGTGCAACAGTCAACAACCGTTGCCTTTATTTGCGATCTTCGGATGTTGTTCCCTTCAAGCCTGACCGATTGCAAAATTAAACATGAGTGATAACACCAAGCATAGTTTCCAGACCCGGGAGGTGCACGATGGCGTAGCACCTGATCCAACAACCGGCGCGATACTGACGCCGATTTACCAAACGACAACCTATGTTCAGGAGTCTGTGGATCGTTACATGGACAAGGGGTATTCCTATAGTCGTTCGGGCAACCCTACAGTTACTGCGCTTGAAGAGAAAATCACTTCGCTGGAAAACGGCGTTGGCAGTGCTTGCTTCGCGACTGGCATGGCGGCCACAAGTGCCACCATGATGGCACTATTGAACCATGGTGATCACTGCATTCTGTCGGATGTTGTATATGGCGGAACGCATCGGCTTTCGACTCAGGTCTTGTCCAGATTTGGCGTGAGTTTCAGTTTTGTCGATACTTCAGACCCGGCCAATGTCGTTCAGGCGTTGCGTTCTGAAACGCGTTTGATTTTTACGGAAACACCGGCAAATCCGACCCTCAAATTGACTGATATTGCGGCGGTCTCAGAGATAGCCAATGAGAAAACAATACCGCATGTGGTCGATAACACTTTTCTGACGCCGTATTTTCAGAGACCATTGGAACTCGGCGCTGACATTTCCCTGCATTCAACCACAAAATTCATTGAGGGACACAACGTCAGTGTTGGCGGTTCGATTACAGCCAATAACG
Source organism: Gammaproteobacteria bacterium (assembly GCA_026709505.1). Lineage (GTDB taxonomy): Bacteria > Pseudomonadota > Gammaproteobacteria > Arenicellales > Poriferihabitantaceae > Poriferihabitans. Next base: position 72,763 of record JAPOSW010000123.1, read on the forward strand.
AAGAGATGCTTGAGTCGATCAAATTCGTGAGAAACTGTCTGGGAAGCAACATGACTCCGATGGTTGCATTCTATACATTGCAGGGGTGCAAGACATTAAGCACTCGAATTCAAGCCCAGTCAGAGAATGCAGCTCGTATTGCTGATTTCCTTACCACTCACAGTGCAGTTGAGCGGGTATGTTATCCGGGACTTGATTCCTTTCCTCAAAAGGAATTGGCAACTCGTCAGGCAAGCGGGTTTGGGTCAATGCTCTGGTTTGAGGTAAAAGGCGGTGTTGAAGCAGGCAAACAGTTGATGAACACGCTGCAGTTATGGAGCCTTGCTGAAAATCTGGGTTCTGTCGAGTCACTGGTTACCCATTCCGTGACGATGACGCATGCGGACATGCCGCGTGAGGAACGAATGTCGGCAGGCATTACGGATGGGTTGGTTCGCCTCTCGACCGGCCTGGAATCTGCCGAGGATCTGATATCCGATCTCAAGCAGGCACTAGATCGGTTATGAGGCAGATTAAGCCAAACCGGGGAAATGTCTCTAAGATTGCAATAATCCGGTCCTCTTCCAAAAAACTGACTTATGTCAAAACACAATGAACAGTAATATCAAGAAATTTGTTGTCCCTGTAATCAGTTGGTGCGTAGTTGTCTGGATCTGCAGGGTATTCCTGACATCTATCCCCTATAAATTCACCAACCACCCAGACACTCAGCATATATTTGGAACGATTGGCGATTGGATGGGCGAGGTGTTTTTCGAATGGCTGGGGGCGTTTTTTACCCAATTTGGACCCTATATTGTCGGCAGTTTTGAAATTTTGGCTTCGCTAGTCCTGATTGCCCCAGCGGTCTACTGGATTTTAGGCCTGCTTGGCTTGTTGAGCAGCCAAGGGGTACGTCAGAAATTCCATCAGTATGGTGGCCTCATGGCGAGTGCGGTTATGACTGGCGCAGTTTTCTTCCACCTTTTCACCCCTTTGGGGGTTGAAGTCCTGCATGAAGGAGAGTCGGATGGTGGGTCGCTATTTTACGCGGCAGTTTCCATTGCTGTCTTGGGCATTGTGCTGTTCCTGCTTAATCGCCGGGTTGCGGATTAATTCGAATACAATCTATTGGAAAATAGTTTTCTGCCCGACTCATTTATTGCGATGAAAACTGCTTCATCTTGTCGGCCTGTTCCGACTTTTGCTGTGCTGCTCTCTCCCTCTCTTGACTCAATATGAAACTGAAATAGCTCGGCAAAGCCGCTTTGTAATTCGTTGTTCCCAGCGGAGACCAAACGTAGTCCGTATCGATCATCTTGCGGAATATTCTGTCTGTTTCGATTGCGTTGCGACCTTGCTTTACAAGCTCTTCTTCTATCATTTCCTCTATGCGCAGTTTGTTGACATCGCCGATTTTCCATAGCCTGTCTGTCAAGGACACCAGCAACCTGCCGTCTCCTTTTGACCATTGACCGAATCTAGACTGGTATGCCAATTGCTTTCGTTTGCTTACCTCCGAACGAGCAAGTGCCACATCCGTTTCCTGGATAACATTCTGTCCCGCTTTCTCGATGCCAAGTTTCCAGAGCTCGCTGCCCCAGTATTGAAGATAGGTCGGATATCCCTGCGCATCCTCGATTACCTGATTCATTGCTGCCTGGGTGATTTTTATTGAAGAGTTCGACATAGGGTATTCTATTGCCGCCGCAGAGTCCCTGTCGCCAAGCAGGTCCAGGGAAATATACTCGCTTCGTTCTTCATAAGAGACCCCTGCCTCTCCAATCACGTCGAGCAACAAGGGCTTGCCGGCGAACACGCCTATGATTGGCCCACCCTTTCGACGAATCATTTCAATGTCGTCCATTACCGCCGCGAACACGTCCGGGGCTAGTCTGTGCGCCTCATCAACCATGAAAACCACTGGTCGCTTACGGCACTTTTCTGCCAGATTCCCACAAACATTGGACCAACTCTTTTCTTTTGCGCTCCATTGCGCCGATACAACATTCAGATCGGCTATTACTCTCTCAGGCAGCAGTGAATTCCTGAAAGAAACACCGATATCGTCAATCAGCGTCTTGCGCGCTTCCTCGATTGTTCGCATGGCATTTACCGCAGTCATGACCACCGCCGATTTGCCCTTTTTGCCCTCCTTGAGTGATTTGAGTTCTTTCCCGACCTGCTCAAGCAGACTCGTCTTTCCCATGCCCCTTGGGGCAAAGATATGCAAGTTGCTGGTTACCACCTCGCCACCAATTGTTCTTCCCAGCAATCCGTAAAGCTTGTGTTTTTCATCCTCCCGACCAGCGAGGAAGGGAGGGACCTTGCCGTGCCCTGTCGTAAACGGGTTCTTTGTTATATTCTGTATTCCGTTTGCCATCGTTTGCCCTTAATGAGAAATTGCCGGTTTTCAGTCGCTCAAGTAATTTTGCAATTGGATGCAGGTTCAACAAACATGCAGGAGATGGGAATCAAAACGGAATTCATCAAGAGTTGCCAACCTCACAGTGGGTAGGCAACATCATCAAAGAAAGTTGCGAAGTTGTCAAGATGTCTGATTTTATAGCGTGGAACGGCTTTAGGCCATCTCTTTCACTTCTATCCATATCGATTCTGATAGAATACTGCAAGTGCGTCCCCGTAGTTCAGCAGGATAGAACGGTCGCCTCCTGAATATTGGGCATCGGGGTTGGAAACTCCCTGAATGAATCCACTCAAATTAGGGGAAACCTTAGCGGTTCAAGCCGATGGCAATCCCTAGCCAAGCCGATGACGGAAGGTATAGAGACTAAACGGGTGGGGCCTACGGGCAGTTGTGCCCATGGTCAAGAGATAGTCCAGACTCCAAACAGTCATGAACTGGCAGTGAAAACTGTGGCGGGTATGAAGCGACAGGTCAGAGGTTCGAATCCTCTCGGGGACGCCATATTGAACTCTCGCATACCGGTTCTGTCCGTGAATTCTGATCCTCCCGCTTTCATTGACCTTCTTGATCTTACGGGTCGAGTGGTTCTGGTCACCGGCGCAACAGGCGGCTTGGGTTCTCATTTTGCACATGTACTTGATAAAGCAGGTGCGACGGTTGCAATTGCAGGTCGAAATCGTAGGAAACTCGATCATGCTACTTCTGGCTTGTCGAATAGGACGCTGTCAGTCGAGCTTGATGTCCAAAGCAACCCGTCCATTTCTGATGCCATTGAATCCGTGGTCAACACTTTGGGACCGATTGATATTCTGGTCAATAATGCAGGAATTACGCATTCAGCCCGTTTCATTGGAATCGAGAAACAAGCCTGGTCTGAAATTATGGAAACCAACTTGCATGGAATGTTTCGGCTTTCTCAGTTGGTTTCTCGGTACATGCTGGAAAATCAGAGATCAGGATGTATCTTGAATATTGCCTCTATCCTTGGAATGCAGCCGGGTTTTGGGCAGACAGCCTATTCGGTCTCAAAAGCAGGAGTTATTCAACTTACCAGGAGTATGGCACTGGAACTTGGCCCTAAAGGGATTCGTGTAAATGCGCTCTGCCCTGGATACTTCAAGACAGACATGAATCGCGAGTATCTGGATTCTGATGCCGGAATTGCATACATTGAAAAAACCCCTGCTGGCCGGACCGGACAGATGCATGAACTGGATATTCCGTTATTAATGCTGGTCAGCGATGCCGGTAATTTTATCAATGGCGCCGTGATACCCGTTGATGGCGGGCACTTGGTTCAATCCCTGTGACTTCGTGAATCTTCACAGGAGGCAGGTCATCCAATCTGGTTTTATCGGGATTGTACCCGCCGGGTGCTTGCATCCCTTGATACAGAAACTTCGAACGCCAAGATCAGACTTGCAGTACTACTTTGGGAGCAGCACATTGTCCTTCGAAAATTTGCTTGAATGCTTCTGCTCCAGTATCTAACGGTCTTGGTGAAATCCAGTCAAGGGATCCCAAAGCCCCACTATGCAGCTTTTCGAGAGTCACCCGAAGATCGACGGGGGAATACGTATAACAACCGATGAAGGTGATTTCCTGGAGTGTCATGCGGCGAGTATCCAGCTGACCTTCATTGTCCATGAGACCAATATGTACCACAATGCCACCGGACCGAACACAATCCACAGCCGTACTGCGGGTTCTGGCATTGCCTACCGCATCAAACACCAAGTCATAGGCCTCTCTATCTGGTGGGCTGTCAATCGGATCAAACACTGAGCAATTTGTATGTTCCATCACAGTTTGGCGTCGAAGCAGGTTGGTTTCTGAAATTTCAGTTTGAACTCCCTTGTCCTTGAGCGCAAGCGCAGTCAATAACCCGACAGAGCCAGCACCAATAACAAGGGACTTGGTTTCGCTGATTGGTCGTGAAACCGACCGTTCAGCAAGATTAACAGCATGTATCGCAGTAGCTCCGGGTTCTGTTAGCGCAGCCTTGTCAGGATCCATTCCTTCTGGAACTTCAATCAGGTTTCGTTCGGGAATTGCTATCATTTCTGCAAATGCACCCGGTCGATACATGCCTATCAGATCCCGCTCGGCGCAGAGATTTTGTCTTCCTGACAGGCAATAGTCGCACTGCATGCAAGTAATCAGGGGATTCAGTACCACACGACTGCCGGGGCTGGACCCTTCCATAACCGTACCCACAGCTTCGTGTCCCAGAATGAGGGGCGGGACCCGACGTTCATCATGCCCAAGATAGGCATGCATGTCCGAACCACAAATTCCGACACTCTGAACTTTAACCAACGAATCACCCTGTCCCACTTCAGGATCCGGTTCATCGCGGTAAGTCATCTCTTGTTCTGCAGTAAAGACCAGTGCTTTCATATCCACTCCATTGTTTGCGCGAATAAATTTGTTCCAGATCCATGCCAGCATATCTGTCCGTAGGATGCAAGAGAAATTTGCCAAATGCTGTATGGATGGCGTTGAATAGAATAATGCATTGTATGCCTACGATGTATTCAAGGAATGAAGTTATATGATTATTATTAGAAAAAATAGTTAAATGATTGTTTATATGGTGAGTATATCTCCGAAATAGGCCTCGTTGCTGGCTCTTCATTCAAGAATCCTTCATCCTGCCCTTAAATCACCGCATTTTCGATGAATGGCAATCCTTTTAAAATGCGTTCGTAGTCCAGTTCCAACAGATCCAATGACCGATACTTTCCATAAGTAATTAATTCGCAAATTCCCCTACCTACGACGGCTGAAGTCCATGACCGGAAAACCATTGGCAAAATAAAAATGACTGATCTGGCCATGCAGGCCAACTATGGCATTTTGATCCGATGTATTGTAATCATAGTGCTCTGCCCAGCAGCTGAGCATCTTGTTTGCTTCAAAATTTTTGGATCGGTCAGCAAGATTAATCCAGATATCTTCAAACTGATCGTAGACTGGACCAAGATCATCGGGGTCCGTTTCTTTATCTGGATCCGGTGATATGTCAGCAAGAAATGCATCTCCTTCCGGACGACAAAACACCCGGGATGAGTCAATCATCAGTGGCAATTTCCCATTGCCAATGGCGGCATTGCCCTGCGGAGAGTTGGAGGACTTGAATACAAAGGTCGTTCGTTTGCGCGGTTCAACAGGAATCTTCAGTCCAGTCATGGCAGCAATCTGATCACCTCTTGTGCCTGCCCCATTCACTATGCTGTCGCAGTATATTCTTGTGCTATCCGTCAGCGTTATGGAATTCACCCTTTCGCTAGAATGACTGATGGAGACCACTTCTCCAACGATTAATTCGGCTTCTTGCTCAATAGCCTTTTGTCCGAAGCTTTCCATCATTGCAGTATTGGAAAACCAGCCTTCAATTCATCCTGTTCAAGCAACACAGCAGGCCTGAACCTGATGATTGGCCATTAGTACCTTTTCCTGACTCTCGGTTGAGGCCAGAAACAGGCAAACGTTTTCCTGAAAAGACAAATCCGGTTTATGCCGACCGGTTTCCATGTTGTCGGCAAACCCGCGAATAAACTCCGTACCAAGTTGACTCGTTCGCAAATTGACCGGTTTCGAAAACTGGTGATGTATTGAATTTGAACTAAGCGATGTAGCGGCTTTTGAGTAGGTGGCATCCATTTCGATCATTGTGGCCGATCCTCCCTCTGAAATCGCGGTTTGATGTTAAGAAATATGCAACGGAGCTTACGATTGACCTTCATCGTTTGGATTCCCAGTTCGCAAAACCACCCGCCTAGAATCTTTACTGCAATGAAATCACGGTCGGCAGGCAGTGCTACTTGCTCAACCTGCTGTCGGAAGGATTCCGGTCTATGTTATGGTTTAAATCCTCTCATATGGACACTGTTGACTCGGAGGATTGCCTGGATGAATGCTTGCCGTGTCGTGATATTCGCCGTTCAGCCCGGTTTCCCGGTCCGGCAATCCGGGCTTTCGCCCGCCATGCCCCTGCGGGCATGAGCGGGAATTGCCGGGCTTGTGCCGAAAGCCCGGAAAAAGTGCCGGAATGGTGACATTTTGTCCCCTCACTGGTATTTGCTGTGGGAAAAATGCCCAGTAACCATCATAGCGAGGCCGAAAACCTCCCGGAGTCAACAGTGTCCATATGAAAGGTTTACATCCAATGTGACCAGCCTAGAAGTCATCAACTACTTTAAGCTGATTGTCTGAAATGCCAAAGTAATGGTGGGCATATTGAGCACAGTCATCGCATGGCAAGCCAGCGGCGTACCAGGTTGAGCCAGATGTCAGCTTGCTCCTCTTCGGCATGATCACATCCTAGCAGCCATGGCTTGTCAATCCATGCACAATTGATTTGCCAATACATCCGCCACCGACAACATCTATTTCATTTATCATGAAATAATGCCTTTGATAGTTTGGCTTGGTAATTGATAAATTATAAATGAGGCTTTTGCGCTTGGAGAAAACTTCAGGTCATATTCTGGTAAAAGAAGTTTTTGGTCTTAAAAATAAACGATATTTCAGAGAGTTTCAGGTACCTCAAAGCCTTTAGCGAGTTCCCACGCCCTTTATGGAATAATATGAACTATAATAGTCCATAATTGGAATATTTGAGAAATAAAATGAAGACTCCTGAAAACAAGCCAAAAAGAATATGGACAGTATCCGAAGCAAAGTCCCGCTTATCAGAGATTATGCGCCTTGCTGAGCAGGAAGGGCCTCAGCAGATAGGCGTAAGACGCCCTTTTGTTGTCGTATCAGTTGACCAATGGTACTCAATGGCTAAGCCTCGCCAAAGTGCAGGCAAATGGCTGGTGGAAAATATGCCGGCAGGCATTGGACTAGACACTCAATTTGACAGGAAATCCAATAGAGATATTCCATTTCATGGAGGCAAAAAGGAATGAGAGGTTTTCTGATTGACACGAATGTTCTTTCGGAATTGACAAGTCCAGTACCTAGTCTCAGGGTACGGGCATTTTTATCAGCACAATCAGACTTGTGGTTTTCTACCATTGTTCTGCATGAACTGAATTATGGTATTGAATTACTTCCCCAAGGCAGGAAACGAAACAGGATTGATTCAGCAATTTCCAAATTTCTCACAGAGTATATGGATTGGATTTTACCGGTCGACTCTTCAGTGGCTAGCCAAGCTGCTGTATTTCGTGCACAGATGCACCATAAAGGACGAAACCTTGATCTTGCAGATGCTTTAATTGCCGCAACCGCCAAGGTGAACGGTTTATGCCTGGTAACAAGAAACGTTCAGGATTTTGAGCATTTGCCAATCGATATCTTGAATCCCTGGGAATCCGCACTCCATCACCCTATAACTGAGGCCTAATCTTCTTCTGTTCCAGTTCCCGCCCCCGTTAATCGTGAATGCACACTCTCTTGAACATAGATTTTCCTGGCAAAACTATCCAGATTTCCCCAGGTTTCGGCCTCAATTTCAATACGATCACCGCTACTGGCAGTCACTTGCGGCATTATTACCCCATTCTTCAAATCCAATCCACGAGATCTAGCCAATGCAGTTCCCAGGGTTCCGAGTGGAGGCAATTCCTTGCCGCATACAGCCTGATCAAGTGAGACAAGTAACTCGCGTATTTCCTTGCCATTTTGATCCAGATCCTTTGCGATCTGGGTGACATCCCACTTGCTCATAAACGGAGCTGCCTGCAGGAGATCTTCCGCATCGCAAAGCGGCAAGCCAGCACCAAGGGCTGCACGATACAATTGCACGCCAAGTTCACCGCGCGATCTGACCGTCACGGATTCAGGGCTGGTAGCCACCAGTCTGATTCACCATCCAATTCATCAAATAGTGGAGCTCCCTGTGCCAAAGTAACGCGAGTCCACAGATCAGATTTGGGATCAAACTTGGCTGCGCCAAGAAAGGCCAGCTTGAATCGAAGCATGTCAATGGGCTTGCAGGCACCATCAATAAGATTATCTCTAATCTCTGAATAACGATATCGCATCAAGGTTTGGACGCGACGCACTGCAGAACGATGATGGGGATATTGCTGCAGAAACTTAAGCAAGCCGCCGGGAAAGTCAAACAAGTCCAGCGCCATTGATTGAACTCGTTGAGCTATATCCAAAGGTAGTTCAACTTCTGCTCCCGCTTCCTCGAATCGCAAGCCGAGACGTGGCTCTAACTTGGTCTCAGATATGTACCAGAACTGTTTTTTTCGCTCTGGGTTACTGAAATCCAAATCCAGGGCCCACTGCCAATCCCGCAACAGGATTTCCCCAAGTGTTTGTGTAGGCATTGAAGGATCAAAATACCATGCATCGGAAGTTGCCATTTGCATAGATAGGTCATCAACCAATGATCCAAAGGGTTCAATAAGAAAAGCGGCCGTTAATTCCTGCAGTGGAATGGATTTTTTCTCGGCAACGGTCCAGAGGGCATTTATTGGCCTTGAGCCACTAAGTATCTCATCAGAGAGAAAATTCTTGAATTCCTCCCACTCCTTGCTGAGATCAGCAGTAACGGCTTGAGCATTTTCATCATGAACATTCCACTCATGCAAGTGCCGAGATACTCGATTCGCCAGCTGACGCAATCGCATCTGTTCGCCTTGGCTTAGCCGAAGTATCGCCCGTACTCTTGCGAGAGCCGTCTCACGGGCTTCCACCCAGGCATTGAGCAGTACCGGATGCCCGATCAAAAACGGGGCCATTCCCAAACCCGTTGCATTTCCAATTCCGATATGCCGCTTCAGATCACGGTTGATCTGTGACTGCCCCAGGAATTCGGCAAGATCATGGCTGAATCCACGAATTAGCCAAACCGTAAGCATTTCCGCCATGAATGGTCCCGACAAGCAGGGTCGATCGGAGATTCTGTCACGGTCCGCAATACCGAATTTTCCATTTCCATAGACAGCGGTTGTGCGCATGAGATACCCGGTTTCGATTACTCGTGCTTCGTCTGGCTGACAATTTCTCCTCAGGCACTCTACAACATGGTCGAACAGTCGAACCGACTTGTTTGCTCTGGATAAAATCAGCTCACGCTGGGTAAACCGAGATGCTTCCTGCCTGGGTACATCCCTGATAAGCCTTTGAATCTCCGAAGCATCGGGAACTCCATCATACAGGACAAAAGAACTATCCCACGCCTCAGCAATCACTCGGTCGGTTCTGCTGTGATCATCCAGGTCATTCGTGATGGCAACCAGCGAATACGCATATCCACCCATCGAAACTGAATAGACTGCATGACCATAGCCATGAGAATTCATGTTCCAGGCAACACGATGAACCTGTGCTGATTCTTGATGCAGCTGCCGAAGCAGAGTAGGAAGGAACGACAGTCTTGAAGGAAACGATTGTCCCATACGCGACAATCGCATGATCTCCTCGGGTGACCGTAATGGGACGTCATTGCAGACCGGAATCTCCTTCATGGTGCCGGCCCAAAGTTCTCATCGTAAAACTTCAACCAGTTGCCGCCCATGATTTTGTCGATTTCATCAGTCGAGAATCCGACTGATTGAAGTCCATTCCGTATATTCTTCCAGTCTCGATTATCTCGAAACCAGTTCGGCATTGGAGGAAAAGCGGGAGCGTTTTCTGCCCCTTTGTGCGGGCGCTTCGACCAGAGGCCAAACCGCATCCATTCGACGACTTCATCCGGCTGGTCTTGACACAGGTCTGATCCAAATCCAAAATTCTCGATACCATGCCGTGATACCGTTTCGGCAACCATCTCGCAAAAGCCGGTCAAACTGCAATCCGTGCCATTTTTCAGGTGGTTTGGATAAAGAGAGAAACCGAGCATTCCCCCGGACTGTACTAGCTCCCGGAGAACACTGTCGGACTTGTTTCGAACTGAAGGCTCCCAAAGATAAGGATTCGCATGGGTAATCGCTATCGGACGGTTTGAGTGATGAATGGCTTCTATCGTTGACCGCTCACTGGAATGAGACATATCGACCACCAGACCTACACGGTTCATTTCATTCACGACTTCTCGCCCAAATCGCGTCAAGCCGCGGTCTTCCGGCTCATGCACCCCTGAAGCCAGCAAGGACTGATTGTTGTAACTGAGCTGCATGAAGCGGATTCCCAGCTGGCAGCAGATTTCGACAAGCCCGAGATCATCTTCAATTGGACCTGGATTCTGCAATCCAAAAAAAACAGCTGTCTTGCCCTGTTCCTTGGCCTGTCGAACGTGATCGCCGGTCAGCCCTCTCAGAATGTATTTTGCATAACTCTCAAAATGACGGTTCCAGGATTCAAGACTTGACACCATCTCACGAAATCCCTGATGATAGGCGACAGTGACATGAATGGCATCGACTTCGCTCTCGCGCAACTGCCGAAAAATTTTCTCGGACCAATTGCAGTACTGCAAATTGTCAATCAAGAATCGGGACATAATATCCACTTACTCCACAAGCCATTGTGCAATTCGCACTTATCTTGCGGTAAATCCGCCATCGATAAACAGCACTTGTCCTGTTATGTATTTCGATGCTTCTGATGCCAGAAAAATCAAGACTCCGGAAAGGTCTTCCATTTCCCCGTTCCTGCCGATAAGAGTTTGATCAGCCGCCCACTGCCGAGTTCTTGAGTCTGAAAATACCGGCTCCGTTAATTCAGTTGGAAAAAATCCGGGTGCGATTGCATTGCAGGTGATTGAATTGCGGGACCACGCTTCAGCCATTGCGCGTGTCAGCTGGCAAACGCCTCCTTTTGATGCCCCATAAGCCAATCCATTCGGAAACGCCCGAACCGACTGCAAGGATGCAAAATTGATGATTCTGCCATAACCTGCTGCCTTCATTTGCGAAACAAATTCCCGCGAGAAGAAAAACGGGGCTGCCAGATTTATATTCAGGGTTGACTGCCAGCTGTCGATGGTGATGTCATCGATAGGCTGTCTGAAGTTAACCCCTGCAGCATTGACCAGACCGTGAATGGTCCGGTAAATTTTTTTACAGGAACTTGCAATATCGGACAAGTCTTCGAGAACGGACAAGTCAGCAGTTAATCGCGAAGCCCTGCCCCCCTCATCATTGATTGCCGCAACCAGTTCATCAAGCGGCTCACGGCGCCTGGCTATACAGATGACCTGTGCACCGGCTTCAGCTAAAAAACGGCTTGCCGACCTGCCTATTCCTGAACTTGCTCCAGTAACAATGAAGCTTTTTCCTTCAAGAGAAAATTGATTCGTGATGGATCGTGCCACCGGATCGATGAAGGGGATTATTGATGATGACCGAGATCGAAAGCTTCACTCGGAAAATATTTGCCCAGGCGGTCATCGCCGCTTCGTGCATGACCTTCCATGCCTTCGTAACGGGATATTCTTGCGGTGACCGCGCCGACCTCCCGATTGGCCTCACGAGTCATCCGTTGATAGGTCAGAACCTTGATGAACTTGCTGACACTTAGGCCGCCAGTATATCGAGCGGCCCCTTTGGTCGGCAAGATATGGTTGGTCCCAGAACACTTGTCACCATAAGACACCGTAGTCTCTTCACCGAGAAAAAGCGAACCATAATTCCGCAGATTGCCCAGCCACCAATCCAGGTCATCGCAATGCACTTCAAGATGTTCGCTTGCATAGCGATCGCTGATTTCTACCGCTTCTTCCCGCGTATCCACAGCAACGACTTCTCCATAGTCTTGCCAGGCTGCGGCAGCTGCAGAACGGTTGGGTTCGATTAACCTGTTGATCGAGTCGGGCATGCGCTTGATGACTTCTTCAGCCAGCTCTCTCGATGTGCTGATCAGCCACGCTGGAGAATCCGGGCCATGTTCCGCCTGGCTGGCCAAATCACAGGCAACAATATCAGGGTCTGCACTATCGTCGGCAATCACCAGAATTTCGGTAGGACCCGCAAACATGTCAATCCCCACCCTTCCGAACAGGATGCGCTTGGCTTCGGCAACAAACCGATTGCCGGGACCAACAAGAATATCGGCAGGCTGCCCGGTGAACAGTCCAAAAGCCATTGCCGCAACGCCCTGTACACCGCCGAGATGCAGGATCGTATCAGCGCCCGCATAGGATGCGGCATAAAGAATGGCTGGATGAACGCCAGCATTGCCTTGCGGCGGCGAGCAGGCGGTTACCTGTTTGACGCCAGCCACTTTTGCGGTAGTAACACTCATGATTGCCGATGCAATATGCGCGTAACGACCGCCAGGCACGTAGCATCCAGCTGTATTGACTGGAATCAGCTTTTGACCGCAAATCAAGCCGGGAGACAATTCCGTTTCAAATTCCCGCATGCTTTCCAACTGGAATTCAGCAAAAGCCTTGACCCGAGCATGCGCAAATCGAATGTCTTCTTTGGTTTGATCGGACAGTGATGCCTTGGCACGGTCTATCTCCTCTTCCGTGACAACGACATTGCGTTCCCAGCCATCAAGATTTAGGGCATATTCCAGTGCTTTTGATTCACCCCCCGCCTCAATCTCAGACAGCATGTTGCGGACTAACTCGTTCGTATCGTCTTGCCCTGTTTGCGGAGTTTTGGATGCTTTCTTCAGATAGGTTGCTGACATGTGTATATTTCAATGTGAATAGCTCACAGGCTTGCCCTTGCCAGTTGATCAAGGTATTCCGGAAGCCAAAGAGCGATTTGCGGAAAAACGATAATCAGGATGAGCCCAATCAGTTGAATGACCATGAACTGCAGCATTCCGCCATAAATATCCTTGAGATCCCATTGAGGAACCACTCCCTTCAAAAAATAGGCGGAAAGAGCCACGGGAGGCGATAGCCAGGCCGTTTGCAGGTTCACCGCGACCAGAATGCCGAACCAGATCAGGTTGAAGTTCATCTGATCCACCAAAGGCAATAGGATGGGCACGATAATCAAGACGATTGGAACCCATTCAAGTGGCCATCCCAGAATAAAGATGAGTGCCATAATCATGGCAAGAATCAAGTACGGAGGCAGATCAAGATGGAGTAGATACTCGGTGAGCATATTTGGCGTGCCCAGCCTTGAAAATACTGCGCCAAAAAAATTGGATGCGGCGACAAGCACCAGAATTAGAGCGGATATTTCCAGGGTCTTGATCAGAGCATCCTTGAATCCGGGCCAGGTTAACTTCTTGTAGGCCGCTGTCAGCAAGAATGCGCCCATTGCTCCCATTCCAGCCGCTTCGGTCGGTGTTGCAAAACCAAACAGGATACTGCCAAGAGCAAATGCCACGAGAGTGGCTGGTGGTACGAGGCCCATAAAGAACTCATAGAACACATGACGCATGGATTCTGGTTGAAGTTCTTCCGGTAATGGTGGCCCAAGAGAAGGATTGAGCTGGCATCGGATGAGAGCATAACCGGTATAAAGAAAGGCCAGCATGAAGCCCGGTATGATCGCAGCTGCAAACAGGTCGGTTACTGGCACCTCGAGGATTGGGCCCATCACTACCAGCATAATGCTGGGCGGAATCAATATGCCAAGGGTCCCCCCTGCAGTAATGGTGCCGGCAGCAAGTTTTACATCGTAGCCCGACTTGTTCATGGTTTTTGCGGCCATGATGCCAAGTATGGTCACGGAAGCACCGACAATGCCTGTGGCGGCCGCAAAAATTGTTGATACAAACAGTACTGCAATATAGAGCGCCCCGCGAGTGCGTGAGAGAGTCAACTGGACGGCCGAGAACAATCGTTCCATAAGTCCCGCCTGTTCCATGAGAATTCCCATGAAAATGAATAGCGGTACTGCAGCCAGCGTTTGTTCCAGCATCACATTGGAGAACTGGAAAGTCATTAAATAGAAGACCAGATGACCAAATCCCCACATGCCGAATACCATGCCGAGAAAAATCAAGGTGAATGAAATTGGGAAACCAACGAATATTGCGAACAGCATGACGCCGATCATGATGATGCCGACATACTCGGGCTGGAAGTTAATGATCGCGTCAATCATTCCCCGGGCCACCTGCCACGCGTGGCCGCAAAATAACTTTTAAGAAACTCGGAAACTCCCTGAATCAAAAGGAAAAGAATACCGACTGGCAAGGCGCTCTTTATTGGACCCATGTATGGCATCCATGCAGTGTCCATACCCCGTTCCCCCTTGGAGATGGCAAGCCATGCGTAGTCAATTGACATCCACATGAAAACCAGCAAGCCCGGGAAATAAAACAGCAAATAGAGCGAGGCATCAACTGTTCCTTGTGCTTTGGATGACCAGTTGCGATATAAAAAATCGGCTCGTATATGTATTCCTCGATATAGAGCGTATCCTGCACCGAGTGTGAATAATGCGCCATAGAGCATGCGGCTAATGTCATAAGCCCACATGGTAGGGGCTACAAAAAATTTTCGTGCGACTACCTCGTAGACCATTGCCAAACACATCGGGACAAGCAGCCAGCAGACAATACGCCCGACCCAGTGACTGAAACGATCAATGTTGATTATGGTCGCCGCCATCCAGGCGGGCATGTCCGGAGGCATTTCATCTCCGCCGGAACGCCTTTCAGCGATCAACTCGTCGGTTATGTCCAGTTCGGAAATTTCCGGATCGTTAGACATGAGTCAACCCTGGGTAAGGCAGGCACAGCCCAGGGCCAAGAAAGCGGATGCCTTCTTGGCCCGAGGACCAGATTATTGCGATGAAGTGAATCGTCAGTTCTGCAAGGATTTGGCGAATGCCTGTCCAAGCTGTGCATTAGACGATTGCGCTCCAGCCCAGAACGGTACAGCAATTGTTGCAAACTCTTTTTGCGAGTTCCAAACTTCTGCAAAAAACTCGTTTTCTGCAGCGTTTTTCTCAAGGCTTGCTCGAGCTGCGTTCATGTACTCCGGAAAGTAGTCAGCTGGGGTATCATGCAGGATAACGCCGTGATTTTCGGTTAGGTCCTTGAGTGCTTTACCGTTTTCATAAATGCGGTAGCTCAATGAGCGAATCAGTGATGCATCTGCCGCGATCTCCATGGCTGTTTGCTGATCTTCGGTCAGGCTGTTCCAGACATCGCCATTGATGTACATGTCTGCATTCACGACAACCTGATGGAGTCCTTGCAGATAATAGTGTTTCAGGACTTTCTGGAAGCCGAACACGCTATCAGGTTTCGGACAGCACCATTCGGCAGCATCAATGGTTCCTTTTTCGAGAGCAGGAAGGATATCGCCCCCCCCCATTGCTACTGAAGCAACACCGATGTCTTTGTAGGTTTGACCCGGGATGCCCGGAGGGGTGCGGAAACGGTATTTTCTAAAATCATCCATGCTGTTGATTGGCTCCTTGAACCATCCCAGGGCTTCAGGACCCACTGGCTGAAGCATCAGGCCGTGGATGTTCAGACCCATTTCATCCCACAGGCGGTTGTAGAGTTCTTTACCGCCACCATTCATGAACCAGGATAAAAAGGCGATATTATCGATACCGACTCCGGCCCCGGCTACGGGAGAACCGAACAGCATTGCGGCAGGATGTTGACCAGACCAGTAGTGAGTCCATGCAAACCCTGCGTCTACGAGACCCTTATCCACGGCATTCAGGATGTCGCGTCCGCTAACGACTGCGCCATCCGGCAGAACTTCTATCTTGACCTCACCGTTGGTTAGGGCGGCTACATTTGCAGCAAAATCCTTGACCATTACGATTTCATCCGCCTTGGTTGGCAATACGGATTGGACCTTGATGACCACTTCTGCAATTGCAGATTGTGAAGCCATCAGGCCCAGTCCAATTATCGCAGCGGAAAGTGACTTGAAGAATTTGGACATAATTTTTTTCCTCTTGTTGAAATACAAAATAATTATTGTTTGAATACGCTGTATCAATGTAGCACCTTTTTACGAATTGAAAATGCAATTTTACATTTGAAAAAGCTGATCATCCCAGACCAGCGATTCAGTATTGCCATCTCAATTCGGCAAACACGACATATCATAATTCTTTGACACGTGAATTACCATAAGAAATTACTGGAATGCATCTTATAGTTTTCGAAACTGATTTTATTTCTGGGCATAGTTTTTCCTGGTTATGGATAAAAAGCCGGCAGGCTGACTGCTTCTACAGTGTCATGGAAAAATACATATTACATCTTGTTTGGACTTGGTTGATTTGCCCAAGCAAAGCCTGCCTCAATCCTGATCATGAACGGAACGAGTTTTCCAGTTGCTGTGGATATTGCTACTGACTGCTTTCGGGATATTTTTGGGAACCTCATCTACGAGTACTCCCAAGGGGTGAATCATGAGGGAACATGAACCCTTTGATCACGAGCCGGGGAAAATTCGATATTCAGTTTCACTGTCCTCGTATCATCAATAAACGCGGTTTTCATGACCATTCTTTTTTTGCAGGCAATCTTTTTGCAGGTAATATAATAAATAATGAAATGGCATGAACCCGCACAATCCTGTTGGTGGGGTCAACTACTACATACACGAGAGGAATTAAAATGAAATCCATAGTTAAAATTGTCTTGACAACAGCACTGGCATCTCTTTTCTGGACTGGGCCTGCTATCGGTGCAGAATCCAGCTACGAAAGACAAAAAGTCGTATACCACATCAATTATGACAATCCCAAGGCCCAAGCCGGCGCACTTCGCAACATCCAAAATCATATCAACGCCGTTGGCGAGAACAACCTTGATCTCAAAGTAGTGTTGCACGGTAACGGACTGGCATTATTACTCGATCCGGAATCCCTGGAAAAACTTGGCAAGTTCAAGCATGCCAATGCAAACGAGAACATGACGGCCAAGATCGCAGGACTAAAAAACCAGGGCGTTCACTTTCATGTTTGCAACAATACCATCAATGGTCGCAAAGTAGACTATGAAACAGACTTGTATGACGTTTCCAAAGAAGACATTGTTCCAAGCGGTGTAGCGGAAGTCGCAAAACTACAGGCTTTGGGTTACTCGTACATTAAGCCATAACCCGCAAAACACGGCGATATCTGAATCAAGGCCGGCCGATTTCGCCGGTCTTCTACTTCGCTCAGCAGCGCCGGCTTCCGCATTGACTGTTCGAGGCCTGCTCGGCATTCACATGCACTCGCGTTCCGGCCCACATGGTCGCTGAATCCACTACGCGACCTTTCTGCACCATTGTGCTTCAGATCATGGCCGCCCCGTGCCCCGCCTATGTGCAACCGGAGTAACATTGCTGGACGGGATTCGTACCCGCCAGAAGAAGCCACCTTTGCACAGCGCACGTAGTGGATCAGTTTGGGAATTGCAAAACCTGATTCCTGAAAAAGGCGGCCCGAAAGCCGCCCAGATTGAATACTTGCTGGATTTACTGTCAGCTACTGAAGCCTTGGCCTTGGCACTCCGGCTTCAAAAGATTGTCCCTTTCATCGTCCATGATTCTAATCACGAATTCCTTGCTAACAGAGGGGCGACCATCACTACGATTCACCTGTGCGGTAACCGTCATTCGGCGAATGGGAGCCCGGCAGTTATTATCCTTGGTTCCGACCCAGAATAGATAATTAATCTCTCGCCTCTCTCCGCTCGTTACCCAACAGTCGCGCCTGTTGACACAACTACCCGTAACGGGTATTTTATAATTTTCATTTGGGTTGGAAGGCTTGCTCCAATCCGGCCAGGTATTGAAAAACCGGTAACAGTCCGTTCCACCACCACAGCTGAATTTCACCCACAACTCGCCCCCTGCTATGTTTGAGGGCAACACTCCCTTAATCGTGAATTCAGCCTCCTCGCCTTCCTTAATGGTTAAGGTGGAACCAGTTGGCATGCTTCCATCACTCGCCCAAAATCCTATAAAGTCTACGCTATGATTCTGTGCCGATGCTGGCCCTGCGAGTGTTGCCAACAAGAAGGTAGCGACAGTACAAAAAATGAGTTTCGCGTGAATGATTCTCCCGGACTCAATCTCCGAGTGAGTAGTGCCCCCCCCCCCCCTCAGATTTTTATTGATATATGTCATGTATAAGTGTCTCCTTTATTAATGAAAAAGCAAGTCAGGCATCGCTCGCCTGAGCGCCTATTATAGTGCATTCCAAACTGTTTACGCTCTCTCTGAGTGAATACTCATCCCGTTTATTTCGATAACCTTGCTCACTGGAAAACATTGTTCGATTCAATCGATATAGTCCCCGTCCAGAAGATAAAGTGCCGTTAAATCGGGTTCAGTGACTGAACGAAGTTAAAATCTACACAAGGTAGATCATGCAGCAGAGTCGACATCTGGCACGGTAGAGTTTAGGCATTGGGTGATATTTTACCGGACTCTTTTGAAAACCAGAATCGCAGTGCCTTGATCATGTTTCCCGTTTCCAGTGGCCGATCGTCAAAGCTAGCGTGCGGATTTTCCCACATCCAGCCTTCATCCGGAATCATGCTTTTGCCCACGGAAGACTGGATGCCGTCTTCGTTGGGTGCACCAAACCATTATTTATCATATAGTTTTTGATTGAAATATTGTGCATGTATCCGCTTCGCAGCTTGTGTTTTTGACACAGACACCGACGGAGTCGCTCGCAGGAATGCTGACCAATCGTATTGCAGGTCGGAAGTGACTTGACCAAGACCGAAGTAGTTCGACCAGTCCAACAGCATTGAGTTCAGCCGATCTGCCATCTGTTCCGGTTCCATTAGTACCATGCCTGCGTGCGTTTTGTCCACTTGCCTTGCAGCAGATGCCCCGTATACACTCGCTTTGTTCAGACGGAAACCGATATCGGCTCCCCTGCCTTGCGGGCGATGGTTGATTCCCATGCGATAGCCCAGAGACTCAAACGAGACTGAGAAACCGGGACTGCCTGCCGGTGGCTGAACAACAATGCGCCACGCTGTGTTGCGTGTCAAGACCAACGACCAAGCCACCCTGTTCGATGGCCTCCACGGACTGAAGTGCCCGACCCGGACCGTCCTCGTTAAAACTCCGGGACACCACAATCCCAACAGGAGGTATCGCTACCGGTGGAGCGAACGCCGACTGCCGCTGACCGCCGACCGGAAATCCCTCGAAGCCCGGTACATCGAACCCGAAATCCGGAGGACGGGAGAAGGAGAGCCCACCTCCTGCTTCCGCTTCATCGCCTCCCTGAAGCCCGGCACCGACAACATCAGGGAACTCGTCCGGTGCGGATGCACCTGCTGGAAGATCGAGAACGAGACCTTCAGCCTGCCCAGGAACCAGGACTGTCATGTCGAACACGACTTCAGTCACAGCAGGAAGGGGCTGTCGAACGTACTGCTGGCCCTCAACCTGTTCGCATTCGCCTTCCATGGCGCCTTGCGACCGGGTCTGCAATGTTATGGATACAGGCCCGAAGCCGGTTCGGCAGGAGAATCCGCTTCTTACTCACCCTCGACGCCATCACCGCCTGGCAGTACTTCAGCAGCAGGTAGTCACTGCTCACGCAGACCATCTGTCCGCACCTGCGTAACGCACAGGGATCCTGATATCCGCAACCGCTGCTCCGGCAGCAGACCGCCCACCCATTTTCTCAAACCGGAAACAATGCCCAGTGTAGAATCAGGAATCCAAAATTAGAACTGTTGATTGATTGTATGGATTTGATTTTCAATTTGTCTCACTACCAAAACGTGGTTTGGAATAAGCCCGTCATTGGCATACAATCACAGGAATAAAGAATGAGACTTAAATCTCGATTTCTCATTAACCAGATACAACATGAGAGGAAAATGTCCCATGATGAAAAAGTTTATTTGTAGTGTTGTCGGAATCGTGCTATCAAGCGGTTTCGCTATGGCTGATGATGTCAAAATCGGCATTCTGATGGGCTTTACAGGTCCCATTGAATCATTGGCTCCGGATATCGCCGCAGGTGGCGAACTCGCAATCAGCGAGGTTTCTGATAGTGGCATGCTTCTTGGCGGACATTCAGTTGTCGCAGTTCGTGGCGATAGTACGTGTGTTGATGCGGCCGCTGCCACTGCTGCTGCCGAGCGCCTAGTTACTTCAGATGGAGTGGCAGCAATCAATGGCGCGAACTGCTCGGGAGTGACCACGGCAGTATTGAATAATGTTGTCTTGCCAAACGGCATAGTCATGATTTCACCTTCTGCAACTACTCCGGCACTGTCTACTGCCGAAGACAACGGGCTATTCTTCCGGACCGCTCCTTCTGATGCCAGACAAGGTCAGGTGATGGCAAATATTCTCGGCAGTCGCGGCATCACATCTGTTGCTGTTACCTATACCAATAACGATTACGGCAAGGGATTG
This sequence comes from Gammaproteobacteria bacterium, assembly GCA_026709505.1. Lineage (GTDB taxonomy): Bacteria > Pseudomonadota > Gammaproteobacteria > Arenicellales > Poriferihabitantaceae > Poriferihabitans. The sequence goes on from JAPOSW010000123.1 coordinate 93,357, forward strand.
GCAGACAGCTTTCAATCTGCCTACAGTGGAGCGGGTGGCGAGATAACCACTTCTGTATCGCATGAAGACGGCAAAGCAGATTACTCGGCTGAGGTTGCAACACTGGCCTCGGCGGGCGGTGAAGTGCTGGTTGTCATCGGTTATCTGGACCAGGGTGGAAAGGGTGTCATTCAGGCATCACTGGATAATGGTGCTTTCGAAGCATTCATGCTCCCCGATGGCATGGTCGGCGAGTCGCTTACGGATGCTTTCGGTACGGATATAAATGGCTCGTTTGGCACTCGCCCCGGAACAGATAGTCCTGGAGCTACCATGTTATCGGATCTGGCAGGTTCGAGTTTTAAAGCCTCTGGCCCCTATGCTGGTGAATCCTATGATGCATCAGCACTGATTTTGCTGGCAATGCAGTCTGCAGGTTCAACCAATAGTGCCGATTTCAAGAGCCATGTCGAAAAAGTAGCCAACGCCCCGGGCGAGAAAATTTATCCGGGAGAACTCGCCAAGGCACTAAAGATCCTTGCCGATGGAGGAGAAATAGACTATGTCGGTGCATCTGCTGTTGAACTGATTGGGCCAGGTGAGTCATCTGGCTCGTATTTCGAAGTGGAAGTGAAGAAAGGAACATTTGAAAAAGTTGCCAACCATTAATCAAGTGCCTTGTTGAATGAAGGCGGCCGGGACCAATTAACCCGGTCGCTTTTTTATTTTTCGGCAGACGATGCTTTCCGTTAGGGATATTCACCTGCACTTTGGCGGGATCAGGGCAGTTGACGGGGTAACCCTTACTGTCGAATCGAATACCATAACAGGTTTGATTGGCCCGAATGGGGCAGGAAAAACCAGCCTTTTTAACGCCATCGCAGGAGCTTATCCCCCCACCTCCGGCCATGTCTTTCTGGATCAGGAAGAGATAACCGGACTTCCGCCCCATCAGCTATTCTCTCGTGGGCTGGTCCGGACATTTCAGATTGCCCACGAGTTTTCCTCTTTGACCGTACTCGAAAACTTGATGGTTGTGCCGGGTAAACAACCCGGCGAGCAACTGTTGAATGTCTGGTTCAACCCGAGTCAAATCCGGCAATCGGAAGAACGAATCCAGGAACAGGCTCATGAAGTCCTGCAGTTTCTGAAGATGTCCCATCTTGAAAATGAACTTGCCGGCAATCTGTCAGGCGGACAAAAGAAGCTTCTTGAACTTGGTCGGACCATGATGACCGAAGCAAAAATCGTATTTCTGGATGAAGTTGGAGCTGGTGTGAATCGAACTCTCCTGAACACCATCGGTGATTCAATTCACAATCTGAATCAAGATCATGGCTATACATTCTGCATGATCGAGCATGACATCGACTTTATTACCAGGATGTGTCATCCTGTCATCGTCATGGCGGAAGGAAAAATACTGACGCAAGGGAGTGCTGCAGAAGTTAAAGCCAATCGGAAAGTGATTGAATCCTACCTAGGCCGAAAAACTGCCGGTTAACCGAATTTTCAGCAATGAGTTTTCTTGATGCAACGGGCATGAGTGGAGGGTATGGCACAGGCCCGGACATTATTCATGATTGTGATCTCACCGTTGAAGCAGGCGAAATTGCAGTTGTGGTCGGACCCAACGGCGCTGGCAAATCCACCGCAATGAAAGGCATTTTCGGAATGATTCACCTGCGCGAGGGGAAAATTCTATTCAATGATCGAGATATCACCGCCCTGCCCCCATCTGATCGTGTGCTGGAAGGGATGGCGTTCGTCCCTCAGAACAATAATGTCTTTCCTTCAATGAGTGTTGAGGAGAATCTTGAAATGGGTGCTTTTATCCGTACTGACAATATTTCCAGCACCATAACACAAGTCTTTGAATTGTTTCCCATCCTCAAGGACAAGCGCAAGCAGATGGCCGGGGAACTTTCCGGTGGTCAACGTCAGCAGGTCGCCATTGGCCGGGCACTGATGACAGAACCCCGGTTGTTGATGCTTGATGAGCCAACCGCTGGCGTGGCTCCGATTGTCATGCAGGATCTGTTCAAGCGTATTCAGGATATCACGGCTAGCGGTGTTGCCGTACTCATGGTTGAACAAAACGCCAGGCAGGCACTTGCGATTGCTGATCGTGGGTTCGTGTTGGTACAGGGAAAGAATCGTTTCACTGATCAGGGCAAGGGCCTATTGGCGAACCCTGAAGTCCAACGTTCATTTTTGGGTGGATGAATGGATTTCCTGAATGCCATCGTGCTGTTCTGCAATTTTGTTCTTGTTCCTGCTACCACCTACGGTGCGCAGCTTGCCCTCGGCGCACTAGGAATTACAGTCATTTACAGAATCCTTCGTTTTGCAAATTTTGCACATAGCGAATTGATGTCCTGGGGAGCCATGCTCACCTTGTTTATGACTTGGTATCTGCAATCTGTCGGGATACATGCGGGACCACTTCCAACCGCCCTTCTCGCCCTGCCCGTCGGAATTCTGGGCGCAATTGCCATGGCCCTCACTACCGAGAGAACTGTTTATCGGTTCTATCGAAAACAGCGGGCAAGTTCGATCACCTTTGCAATTGTGTCTGTTGGAGTAATGTTTGTAATGGCAGGGCTGACCCGGTTCATGATTGGACCGGGTGAGCAAGTGATGGCCGATGGCCAGCGTTTCCTGATCAAGGCCGTAGAATTCAAACGCATGACAGGATTGGATGAAGGTCTTGCCATCAAGACTACTCAAGTCATCACCATTGCCGCTGCCATAGCAATGGCAGGGTTTCTATTCTGGTTTCTGTATCGAACCCGTTCTGGGAAGGCGATGCGAGCTTTTTCGGATAATGAAGACCTTGCACTGCTCTCAGGCATCAATCCTGATCGAATTGTTGCAATCGCATGGATACTGGCTGCCATTCTGGCGACTCTGAGTGGAACACTGTATGGACTGGATAAATCCTATAAGCCATTTGTATTCATGCAATTACTGTTGCCGATCTTTGCTTCAGCAATTGTTGGTGGAATAGGGCAACCGGTCGGCGCTATTCTGGGCGGATTCGTTATCGCGTATTCCGAGGTATTACTGACCTATGCCTACAGGAAATTCGTGACTTATCTTGCTCCCGGCGATTGGAAGCCAGAAGGGTTGCTGCAATTATTGTCGACCGATTACAAATTCGCTATTTCATTCATTATTCTGGTTATCGTGCTCCTGATTCGTCCGACCGGTATCATCCGGGGGAAACTGCTGTGAAACAAAAGGATCTGCTGTACTTCGCAATATTCCTGATTTTTTTGATTGGAGTCGGATGGCTGCAGAGCTGGAATGTCGCATTCGGAATATTAAACATGTGTCTTATTTCAGCGATCATGGCGCTTGGCGTCAATATCCAGTGGGGATACGCCGGCCTGTTCAATGCGGGAATCATGGGATTCACGGCTTTGGGTGGATTGAGTGCCGTACTCGTATCGGCCAAGCCGGTGAGTGAAGCCTGGGCCGCTGGAGGCCTAGGTATTATAGGGAGCCTGGTAATTCTGGGGATGACTGTCTCGGCGATCCTGTATGTACGAATGAAAATCGCCCCGCCCTTGCGTACATGGAGCATTATTGTTGTCATCTTGCCAGGGTATTGGCTATTCCAGGGTTTTTACTCATCGGCTGTAGAGCAAATCGAAACGATCAATCCAGCCCTGACCGGGTACCTGGGCGGGCTGGGGTTGCCAATCATTACTGCATGGTTAATTGGGGGGCTGGTAGCCGCCGGGGGTGCCTGGCTAATCGGCAGGATTTCGCTGGGTCTTCGGGCCGACTACCTTGCCATTGCTACTTTGGGCATCTCCGAAATAATCATTGCCATCATCAAGTATGAAGAGTGGCTGACACGAGGAGTCAAGAATGTAACCGGACTTCCCCGCCCGGTACCTTATGAAGTCAACCTGATTGAAACACAGTGGCTTGTAAATCTTGCAGAGAGCCTTAGTGCAAATCCGGTTGCCATGGCTTCATTGCTGGTCAAGTTCTGCTATTTAATGTTGTTTCTGGGTATGCTCGCAATTCTCATGTGGCTTTCCGAGCGGGCACTCAAATCTCCCTGGGGCAGAATGATGCGTGCCATCAGGGATAATCGGGAGGCGGCAAGTGCAATGGGCAAGGATGTAACCGGGCGTCACCTTCAGACATTTGTGCTCGGCTGCGCCGTTTGCGGTATTGCGGGCGCCATGCTGGTGACCCTGGATGGTCAGCTGGTGCCGGGCAGCTATACGCCTTTACGCTATACTTTCCTGATCTGGGTGATGGTTATTCTCGGTGGTTCCGGCAATAACTGGGGGTCCGTGCTCGGTGGCTGCATCATCTGGTTCGTATGGATTCAGGCAGAACCCCTTGGCTACGCACTGGTTGAGGCAGTTACGTTTCCGTTTGAGGAAGGCTACTGGCTGAAAGGTCACCTGATCGAAAATGCCGCGCAAACCCGCTTGATCCTGATGGGTGGTATTTTGCTGGTTGTGATGCGTTTTGCACCAAAAGGCCTGATCCCGGAAAGATAAATTACCAGTCAACAATTGATTCAGACATGCCTAATCATCATGAGAAAAACTCAAGCCCCGGGCTTCTGGACCTGTTTAATGACGGCCGGTGTATTTTTCCGGCTTCAGTAAACGATCCGGTATCGGCCAGAATTGCCGAAGACCTCGGCTTTGAGGCACAAATGCTGGCTGGTTCAACTGCCTCGCTCGCCGTGCTTGGAGACCCTGATCACATATTGCTTACGCTCAGCGAATTATCGGATTTAGCCCGACGTATATGCCGCGCCAGCAATGTGCCTCTGATGGTGGATGCGGATCATGGCTACGGCAATGCATTGAATGTTCGAAGAACGGTTCAGGAACTTGAGAATTCCGGTGCTGCCGGACTATCGATTGAAGATACCAACCTGCCGCGTCCATTTGATTCCGGAAAAAACACGGTATTGCTGTCCGTTGACGAAGGAGCCGGCAAAATGCAGGCGGCGGTTGAAGCAAGACGAAATGCATCGCTGCTGATTGCGGCAAGAACCAACGCACCAAGAGTCAGTTCACTGGATGACGCATTGAAGCGTGTCGGGGTCTACCAGAAAACCGGGGTCGACGCATTGTTTCTGGTTGGAGTCAAAACCCGTGATCAACTGAAGAAGATTCGAAAAATTGCGGAATTGCCGATTATGCTTGGCGGAGCGGGACCAGAACTTGCCGATCCGGATTTTCTTGCCGAACATGGAGTCCGATTCTTCATTCATGGGCACCAGCCGGTTCAGGCCGCGATACAGGCTGTTTATTCGTCTCTCAAGCTGCTTCGTGAAGGCGTAAAGCCGCAGGATTTAACTGGCCTGCCTGATCAGGAACTGATCGAAACAGTAACACGAAAGCACCGTTACAAGGATCTGATTGACCGCTATCTGGAACCCTGATGCTTTCGATGCAGCGTTGGCTTCGATTCGAAAATAATCATCTTTAGACAGGCAGGAAGGAGTATGACTGGCATAGGTTTTCGAAAGGGGCTTTGCATTCAGATTCGCGCGACCTTTTCGGTTTAACCAGACATCCAATGGATGAGGTGCTACAGGTCGGGGTTTTGGAAATGCGCTTTGATTCATTTAACAGAAAATCTTCGAGCTGACATTTGAAGAGAATTGCAGTGCCATGCCCGCTTGTCTTTTGCACCACTAAAACTGCTTTTTCAGGTGAACTCCGGTATCACCCGCTCGCAAAACATCTCAAGAGAGCGTATTTGCTGCTTGTGCTCCAGACCCATGCTGGCATAGTAGATGAACTCATCAATTCCCAACTCCTTGTAACGCATCAGTTTCTCGATTACCTGTTCGGGCGAGCCAAAAATCAGGTTCTCCTCAAGATAGCCTTCATTGTATTGCTCACGCCCTGACAGTTCATCGAGAGGGACCTGTTCCGGAAACCCATTGACGACACTCCCCAGGTTTCGAAAAACATTCTCAAACTGTCCCAGGACACGTGTGATTGAGTCAATCGCCCGTCTTCGTTCCGATTCAGATACGTAGACTGATGCATGTCTCATCATGGCTAGAATTGGTGCTTTGCAATCCGAATGGGCAGCAAGAGCTTCGTCATAGCGCTGTTTGTAGAGCTCTGCTTCAGAGAATGGACGCGTCAATGGCCAGGAAATAATATTACATTCCTGCTCTACGGCATAATCAAAGGAAACCGGAGCACGAGCTGCAACCCAGATCGGCGGATGGGGTTTTTGCAGAGGCTTGGGTACAGATGTTGATACAGGGAATGACCAAAACTCGCCCCGATGTTCATAGTCTCCTTTCCACAATTCCTTCAAAACCGGAAGCATTTCCTGTACATACCGGTAGCCTTCGGTTTGTTTTAGCCCCGGCTTCATCCGATCAAATTCTCTCTGATAGGCTCCTGATCCGATCCCGAATTCAAGTCGACCTCCCGTTATCAAGTCAGTAAATGCCGCCTCTCCCGCCAGATTAATTGGATGCCAGTAAGGAGCAACCGCAACAGCTGTACCCAAACGAGCCTGCTTAACGTATGGAGCCCACCAGGTCAGGATCTGAAATGGGTTGGGAGCTATTGTCATCTCCAGAGCATGATGCTCCGCTGACCAGATTAAGCCAAAACCGCCCTGGTCAGCAATCCTCACCATATCCAAAGTATGCTGGGCAACTGATAACATGCCTAAACTATCATCTACACGTTCGAGATTGATTGCGATCTGGAATTTCATAGTTGACAAATTATGGGAGAAATCGGTTTCATCTGATCATGATGACTGGCTGTTTTGCTGGTTGTTGCGACTTGTCAAAGTATGACTTGGTTGAAATTATCGAATTATAATCGCTGTCCAGTTACCGAAAAGAAATTTACCGTGATGTGTTATGACCACATCAATATTTCGAACCGATAGGAGCACACTTGAAAATATCAATCAAAGAGCGGCGAAAGCAAGCAATAGTTGCCATGGTTGATCGGGTCCGGCATTGTTTAAATGAAGAAATAACCATTGCTTCAATTGAACTGGCAAAAGTCGAGTTGATGAAACTCTGCGAACAACAGGCACTGTTCCCAAGAGAGGATTTTCCGGTTCCGTCAGAGGGACAATCCGAATTATTCTTCCACGTTTACGAAGACCCGATTCAGGAATATTCCCTGTATGTCTACTCCGCATTGCCCGGCCAATCTTATCGCCCCCACAACCATGGCAATTCATGGGCAATCGTGGCTGCCATTGAAGGCACGGAAATCCATAGCCTGTATCGGCAGACCGAATACTCATCCGCTGCAGAGTGGATAACCGATATCATCGTCGAGCCCGGCACCGCCGTATCATTGTTGCCGGGCGGCATACATGCGATTCAATCCGCCGGAGATTGCCCATTGCTGCACCTGCATTTCTACGGAAAGTCATTCGAAATTCAGGGGGAACGAACAGAGTTTGATGTCAGGACTGGGCAAGCCTGTCACTTGACACTGGATGATAATGATCTTTCCTACATTATTGATGTAATAAGTTAATTCACGCATGCATAAAATCTTCGATGGTTGATTATTCATCACTGCCTTTGACGGCTTCGCATTGGGGAACCTATCGCGTTGAAACACGGGATGGCCAAGTCAAGGCCCTGCATGGTTTTGAGAAGGATCCAGACGTCTCTCCCATTGGTTCGGGGATCATCGATGTTCTGGATGGTCCGACCCGGATCACGAGGCCTGCCATAAGAAAAAGCTGGCTGGATCAAGGGCCGGGTGCTGCGAATGAGTGTCGTGGCAAGGATCCCTTTGTTGAAGTCAACTGGGAAGAGGCAGAACAAATCGTTGCAGATGAGTTAACCCGAATTATCCAGACTCACGGAAACAATGCCATTTATGCCGGAAGCTATGGTTGGGCAAGTGCAGGCCGGTTTCACCATGCACAAAGCCAGATTCACCGATTCTTGAATTGTATCGGCGGTTACGTAAGATCGGTTGACACCTACAGTTTTGCTGCTGGTGAAGTACTGCTTCCGCACATCATCGGCAATCTGTATGTGATGTTGACGCATGCCACTAGCTGGCCTTCCATTATCGATCACTCTGATCTGCTGATAGCCTTCGGTGGCATCCCACTGAAGAATGGACAAATCAATGCAGGTGGTTTGGGCCGACACACTCAAAAGGAAAACTTGAAACGGGCACTGGATAGTGGACTGGAAATTGTCAACATTAGCCCCGTTCAGTCTGATCTGGGCAATGATTCCCGGATCAAGTGGCTCGCTCCACGCCCCAACACCGATACCGCTTTACTACTTGGTATCGCACACACACTGTTCCATGAGAATCGGGTTAATCAAAAGTTCATTGCCGAGTACACCATTGGCTATGAGCGTTTTGTTGAATATCTGAATGGAAAGCATGATGGAACGGTGAAAAATGCGAAATGGGCATCGGAGATTTGTGGTCTGTCTGAAAATAAAATCGTGAATCTTGCCCGAGAAATGTCCAATGGCCGAACCATGATTTCACTCTCCTGGTCACTGACTCGTCAAGACCATGGTGAACAACCCTTTTGGGCGGGTGTTGCCGTAGCATCCATGCTTGGACAAATTGGACAGTCCGGTGGAGGCATTGGTTTCGGGTACAGTGCCACCAACAGTGTCGGCGATCATGGTTCCCGTGTGCCCGGTGCATCACTTCCTCAAGGAAAAAACCCAGTCACGGACTTCATACCGGTAGCCCGGTTTGTCGATATGCTGATGTACCCCGGCGGTCAATATGACTACAACGGTCAAACTCTAACCTACCCCGATATCCATCTGGTTTACTGGGCTGGTGGAAACCCATTCCACCATCATCAGGATATTAACCGGATGCTCGGAGCCTGGCAGAAACCCGATACGATCATCGTGAATGAATGGTGCTGGAACAGCATGGCCAAGCATTCCGATATCGTTCTTCCCTGCACAACGACACTTGAGAGAAATGATATCGCGCTCTCACCCAGGGACTCTTTTGCTGTTCACATGCAAAAAGTGGTTGATCCGCCCGGCCTTGCCAGGAACGACTTTGACATATTCTCGGCTATCGCAAGAAAAATGAGGATTGAGGAAGCATTCATCGGCAGCCGCAGTGAAGAAGAATGGCTGCAGTTGATCTATCATCAGACGCAGGAGAATGCCAAATCCCGCGGCTTTGATATTCCCGACTATCACGACTTCAAATCCACTGGATGGACGCTCTACCCTTCCCCCGATGAACCCACCGTTTTGTTCAAGTCATTCCGTGATGATCCAGTCAATAATCCCCTGAAAACCGAAAGCGGGAAAATCGAATTGTTTTGCCCCGTCATTGATCGATTGGGATATGCTGATTGTCCAGGCCATCCAGTCTGGCTGGAACCTTTCGAATGGCTCGGAAATGCCAATGAAGATTCTCTGCACCTGTTATCGAACCAGCCAGCAACCAAGCTGCATTCGCAACTTGATCATGGACAATACAGCCGATCAAAAAAAGTCGGCGGGCGTGAACCGGTTGCAATTAATTCTCGAGAGGCATCCAGAAGAAGCCTGAAGCCGAAGGATATCGTAAGAGTCTACAACCAGCGTGGGGCATGTCTGGCAGGCTTGGTGATTGATGACGGAATTCGTGATCGAGTTGCCTTGATGAGTACAGGCGCATGGTTTGACCCGCATGAACCGGGAGTCGTTAACAGTCTTTGCAAGCACGGCAATCCGAACGTGCTTACGCCGGATAAGGGTACTTCCAGCTTGGGACAGGGGCCAATTGCGAATAGCTGTCTGGTAATGATTGAGAAATTCGAAGGCACCGCTCCTCCAGTAACCGCTTTTGATCCACCGGATTTTTGCGACTGAAGCATTTTGAGCAATGGTTGTACCCTTCAAGCCTCCGTTTCGTTAATCAATGCAATGACTTCCTCCGTGATTGCCTGAGTACCCATGTCCCCTCCTGATTCGCATGGACGAAGTCGGCCCTCATCAAATCCGCGTTCGATAGACTGATCAATCAAGGTTGAACAATCTGCCAGCGATTGATCATTGCGGCTTTCTGCCAGGTAATCCAGCATCATTGATCCGGCAAGTATGCCTGCCAGCGGATTTGCCAAATCCTGTCCCATAATATCGGGTGCAGTGCCATGGGAGGGCTGGAACAGCCCGTTTCGGTCGCCGATTTCGGCGCATGGCGCCATCCCCATTCCGCCGACCAGCCCACCGCCTAGGTCGGAGAGGATATCGCCAAAAATGTTTTCCATGACCAATATTCCAAATTCCCATGGACGACGAACCATATCGAGTGCCTGAGCATCGACATGGTTATAGGATGTTTCAATGCCCGGAAATTCCATGGCAATTTCATCAAATATTTTCCTAAAAAAAGCCATTGACTTGAACACATTGGCCTTGTCCACGCAGGTTAGCAGTGCATTCTTTCCCTGATGTTTGCGTTTTCTAGCCAGTCGAAAGGCAAATCGGTGAAGTTTTTCGGTATTTGACCGGGTAATTCTCAGTGTTTCGCGGACTTCATAGTCGTTGGCAATCTGTAACCGCCCACTTGTGGAGGCTGTATAGAATAACCCTTCCGTATTTTCCCGCAAGATGATGAGATCAATCTCTGCCGCTCTCGGGTCGCTCAGTCGTTGCGGGGTATTTGAATATGCTCGCACTGGACGAACCGCGGCATATAAATCCATACGTTCGCGAAGTCTAAGATGAGGCATGATTTCAGTTCCTGCCGAGGTTCGAACCGTGGGCAAGCCAATGGCGCCGAGCAAGATCGCATCGCATTGTTCGGCCATCTCCTCTCCATCAGGTTCTATGTCAAGCCCGGTCTTTTGGTAGTACCTTGCTCCTGCTTCGATCTCGCAATAGGCAAGTTTTGGCAACTGCTTGATCTCAATGGCTCGGTTGATGACTGCTTGTGCTGCTTCTGCAACGTCAATGCCGATTCCATCCCCCTTGATTAGGGCGATTTTTATTTCGTTTTCCATTTCTGAAATTGATGACTCAACTGCTATTCAAGTAATTTTGCTTTGATCAATATTTACAGTAATATAAAGTTTATATATCAATTAATTTCCCATTTCCTGAAGCCTGTACAGAATGCTCACAGGAATGAATGGAAATTATATATTGCAATGAGGCATGGATTTCTCCAGTATGAAGTCTCAGGGAGAAAAATCCGGCTTTGAAACCGCCTGAATTAAACCGTATCGATCTGATGCGATGACAGTCGCCTCTCGTCACAAACAGATAGAAAACCGAAAAAATTTCCGTATTGTTGCTGATATGCGTCTTCATTTTCCGAGTTTGCCAATGATTCAAGGCAAATAATGTCTCTGTGCAATACAATAGCCGCGTTAATTACAGGCTATTTACGGGTTCGAAATTGGGAACGCTGAACGGATATACAGTCATTGAACTTGCTGGAATAGGCCCCGGGCCAATGGCAGGCATGATGCTGGCTGACATGGACGCTAGAGTGATTGTGATAGAGCGATTCCAGGAGGGTCAAACAAGGCGCAATCCGATTGGAATGCGGGGCAAGGAGTCCATGGTTATCAATCTCAAGAATCCACAGGGAGTATCCATTCTTCTTGAATTGATTGATCTTGCCGATGTGCTGATAGATCCATACAGGCCGGGAGTTTGCGAGAGGCTGGGAATAGGCCCCGATATTTGTCTTGAACGAAACCCTGGATTGGTCTACGGGCGGATAACCGGCTGGGGACAAGATGGTCCGTTAGCAAATGCTCCCGGACATGATCTTGGATATTTGTCGATTACCGGCGCATTGCATGCAATTGGCGAACATGGCGGCAAGCCCCAGATCCCCCTCAACATGATCGCAGATATGGGCGGTGGTGGCATGCTGCTCCTGAATGGAATTCTGGCCGCGCTGCTCGAGAGACATCAATCCGGGCTTGGCCAGGTTGTCGATGCGGCGATGGTCGATGGTGCGATTCACCAACTGCTGACAATTCATGAAATGGCAGCTCAAGGCAACTGGAACACTGAACAGCGTGGCGTCAACCTGCTTGATGGCGGAGCACATCACTACAATGTCTATGAGTGTTCGGATGGCAAATATATTTCAATTTGTGCCTTGGAAGACAAATTTCATCAATTCTTATTGTACCGGTTAGGACTTGATCAGGATACCCTGCCCGACCATAAGGATTCCACAAACTGGCCTTTCCTGCGTGATAAGATAGCCAGCATTATAAACACACGTCCCCGCCATGAATGGTGTGAGATGCTGGAAGGCTCTGATGCCTGTGTAAGCCCGATTCTGGATTTAGGGGAAGCTCCTGATCATCCAGCCAACAAGGAACGATCGAGCTATGCAGTTATTGATGGTGTCCTCCAGGCGGCTCCAGCCCCCCGATTTTCAAGAACCGAATCGAAAATTGACCATGCGGCACCAAAACACGGGGAACACACCCATCCAATTCTTCATGAAATTGGAACTGAGGCCAGGAAAATTCAAGAATTGCTGGATGCAGGCATAGTGCTTGGCCCGGAAACCATTGACAACCACGGTCAGTAAGCCAATGGCAGTGAAACCTGTTTCAAGTATCCAGCAAGCTCTTTTCTGGGTTATTGCGCTCACTTGGCTGCCTGCCGGAATCTTTCTGACTGCCTTGATAAGGTTTGGCTTATCAGTGTTTGAAGACAAAGGCGGCGATGGTGAAATTCTCCTGTTGGCTATTTCTGCTGCCTGCGGTTTGTTTCTGGCACTTGCGTGTGGAAAGTTATGGCGGCATGGTCGAAAAATTTCGGTTTACATATGTGCGCTAATTTTGGGACCAATTAGCATACTCGGGGTTTTGATTGCCGGTTTGCTCGGTCCCTTGATGATGTTGGCCTATGCCATGGTCATAAGCCTTCCCGCCTGGCTGCTGGTTTTCATTTTCTATCGCCGAAGCAAGCAACATGGAAATTAACAGCAAACAAATCGGGCAATCCCGGATTCGTAAATAAGACCTGTTTATAATCCAGTCATGGTCAAAGAATCCAAAACATCTGGGATGCTACTCTCGCGCCTCAAGAGTTTTATGGATCGGCATATATATCCGAATGAACTGGCTTATCGCAAAACTCTGGAATCGGCGCAGAACCGATTCAAGAGTTCAGCATTGATTGATGAACTCAAGAAACTTGCCGTCAAGGAGGGGCTATGGAATCTTTTCATCCCTGTTGACTATGGGCATTATTCGGAAAATGGGGGCATAACCAACCTTGAATATGCCTCATTAGCAGAAGAAATGGGACGAGTACTGTGGTCTCCTGAAGTGTTTAATTGCAACGCTCCGGACACAGGAAACATGGAGGTTCTGATGAAGTATGGAACACCAGCGCAGCAAAAAAACTGGCTGGATCCGCTGCTCAAAGGTGTGATTCGGTCTTCCTACGCCATGACCGAACCGGATGTAGCGTCCAGTGATGCCACCAATATCCAGCTGAGAATCGATCAGGACGGCGATGAGTGGGTCCTGAATGGAAGGAAATGGTTCATAACCGGAGCGATGCATGAAAACAATGAATTATTGATTGTGATGGGCAAGACAGATCCCGATAACCCGGATCGACATCGCCAGCAAAGCCAGATACTAGTGCCCAGAGATAAACCTGGAATCACCCTGGTACGTCCACTGACCACTCTGGGATACGACGATGCGCCATTCGGCCATGCAGAAATACTGTTTGAAAATGTACGAGTGCCGCTCGAGAACATCCTGCTCGGTCCGGGACGCGGTTTCGAAATCGCCCAGGGACGTCTGGGTCCGGGACGAATTCACCATTGCATGAGGTTAATAGGATCTGCTCAAAGAGCTCTGGAACTAGCTTGTAAACGCGTTACCAATCGCAAAGTATTTGGTAAATTATTGTCTGAAAACCAGTCGGTTAGGGAAGATATATCGAATTCATTCTCGGATATTGAAATGGCTCGCCTGCTGGTGCATGAAACATGCAGAAAAATGGACAAGCATGGAACCAGGCAAGCCAGGGACTTGATCGCAGCCAGCAAGACTCGGGTTCCGATACTGGTTCAGGAGGTTCTTGACCGCTGCATGCAGATGCATGGCGCGGGCGGATTGACTACAGATTATTTCATGGCGGAAGCATTTAACTACGCCCGTTGGTGTCGTCAAGCCGATGGGCCTGACCAGATTCACCATATGACGCTTGGCAAGCAGATTATTTCCCGTCATGCATGATTTTGACAGTTCCAGGCTGAAGCGTCTTGAAACCTATCTTTCCGAGCATCTTGAATTATTTTCGCGTCCTCTTGAAATCTTAAAATTCCCCAATGGGCAGTCGAATCCAACCTATCTGTTGAATGCTCCCAATGCAAAATATGTCCTGAGGAGGCAGCCCTATGGAAACCTGCTTCCCTCGGCACATGCCGTGGACCGGGAGTTTCGAGTCATGAATGCATTGAATGGAGCGGGTATTCCGACTCCGAGATGCCTGCATCTTTGTAAAAATGAAGACGTCATCGGAACCATGTTCTTCATCATGGAATTTATCGAGGGTACTATATTTTGGAATCCAGCACTCCCTGAATTAAGTGTTGTTCAAAGAACTAGGGTGTATGATCAAATGAATCAGGTCTTGGCCGATCTTCACTCTGTCCAGCCTGAGTCCATTGGCTTGGCAGATTTTGGAAAGCCGGGAAACTATTTCGCTCGTCAAACTGATCGATGGGCTCGCCAATATCAACAGTCCTCAACCGAGGCAATTGAAGAAATGGACTGTCTCGCCCAATGGTTACGTGACAATTTGCCGGTTGACAACAGCATACCCTCTATAGTCCATGGTGACTATCGGCTGGATAATCTAGTTTTTGATACCGAGCGGCTTGAGGTTTTGGCAATATTGGACTGGGAACTCAGCACACTGGGAAATCCGCTTGCGGATGTTGCCTATCAATGCATGCAGCTTCGCTTTCCTGATAACAGCGTCCTGCCGGGTCTGGGTAATGCGAATCGTAGAGAACTCGGCATACCGGAAGAACTCGAGTATGTTGAGATGTATTGCCAAAGGAGAAATCTTGTCGGCATTCCGGACTGGAACTTTTACCTGGCGT
The DNA here is from genome assembly GCA_026709505.1 of Gammaproteobacteria bacterium. Taxonomy (GTDB): domain Bacteria; phylum Pseudomonadota; class Gammaproteobacteria; order Arenicellales; family Poriferihabitantaceae; genus Poriferihabitans. Next base: position 108,428 of record JAPOSW010000123.1, read on the forward strand.
TTAGCTTTTTCCGGTTTGCAGCTATCGTGCAAGGAGTCAAGAAGCGTGCCCTGGATGGCAATGCTTCCAGTGAGCGAGCACTTGAATTGACAAAAATGATCAAGCCGCTAGCGGTTATGGGTATGGCGGCGGCCTCTGCCAGTTGAAATTGAGCATCTCAGAACTCTCTGGAATTTACAAGTTCAGAAAGTCCAACATTGAGTGATTATCCAGCTTCAAGGATATGATCCTGCATTCATTAGCTTAAAACCATTTTCATTTCATATCCAATCACGACTCGTCGTTGCTGATAACATCTGATGTCGGGGAAGGGTTCTCAATGATCCCTCCCTGATCAAGCAGATAGGTGCGGAAAGACGGGATGGGGCAGGCAAACCGGTCAACGGATTCCTCGTGCAATGTTCCCCTGTGCACGAGATGAACGAAGAAGGAGTCCGCATCCATCCCGACAGGGAAGCGGTATTTCCGGGGGTCCGACTCATGCAGGCCGTCCATCAGGTACTTGATGCGAGCACGGCTCTGACAGCGGTCCAGTTCTGCCATCACCCTGGCGGTGAGGTTTATGGCATCCTTCATCTCGGCTGAAAACTGGTGACCGTAGTATCCGTCCCTTCCGGTCATGATTTCGATGCGAATTCTTTCCCACTCCGCCTTGCCGAGGTCGCCGCCTGTTCTCAGGGCTTCCCTGCCAAGGGCCTTGAGGACGATGTGCAGGTGTCGGGGCCAGCCGTCACAGGGCTCGGCCAGCCGGCCGATCTCGTGCTCGAAGCCCGCAGTGCCGATTCCGAAATGGGCGCATGACCGTGTCATGTATTCCTCGGCCTCCTGTTCCGGAAAGCATCCGATGCTGTGCTTCTGCCCGGCCGGAATGCGGGTCAGGTCCATCCTGCCGGCCGAGTATTCGGTGTCGCTGAGCCCGGCCAGCACCAGGACGACCGGCAGGCCGCATCCGTCATGGAGACTCTGAAACAGCTTTGCAACCGGATGTTTTCGGTCATGGTCAAGCCGCTGTGCCTCGTCAACGGCAAGGACAATCGGCCGCTCGAATCCGCCGTGCCGTTCGGCCCATGCGCCAAATACTTTCCAGCGTGCCCTCGGCCTTGCCGTCTCCGCACTCTTTTCTGCCCTGCCGCCGACCCGGACCGGACCAAGGCCGACCCCGGCCTCGCCGCTGATCGTCCGGCTGTACCGGGACAGAAAATCCCCAGCGGCTGACGGATTGACCTTCCTGGCCAGCGGCTCGAGGATGTCGACAGGTTCCTCGATGTCCCCGGACTTGAGCATCAGCACCAACGGAACAGGAACCCCTTCCCGCCGCAGCCGCTCTGGATTCTGCGCGATCTCGTTCAGGACAGAGCTCTTGCCGGCCCCGGGGGCGCCCTGGACAATCCGGGTTGCCTTCTCCATACCGCGCATGCCTCCACCCGCACCCTCCCATACCTGCCCAGCCGCCAGGGCAATGTCGTCCAACACTCCGTCCCTTCCGACAAACACCGGCGGCGGCGTGCCCTCCGTCTGCCGGAGAAAAGACCTCAGCTCTCTTTCTTGACCTTCGTTCATCGATACCGCTCTCCAATCCTGTGCTTTCTCTCTTAATATAAACCATTGGCCGGAGTATATCGCAAACGCAGGAGCAAGAAAGCCACAGGATAACTGCATCCTGTTGTTGCAGTTACCAAAAACTCAATGCAAACATTGCAATATGCCATTGCGTGACTCCGACTCCGATATTGCCGCAAATGACCTGTCTGCAAATCACGCTACGGCTATGATGGGCAGAATCAGAAATTCCCCTGGTGATAAGTGGTTGCGGGAAAATGTCACCGACCCTCTGCTGCAACACTTCTTGTCCGGGAAGTTGCTCCTCTTACGAGAAATTTAAATCAGCATCAGGGAATGGAACTGGCTGATCGCTTGGCGGGACATTCCATCCTTTTTGGACTGCGGGTCGTTCTGCAATCGACAGGTACCAGCGCAAGACGTTCGGGTATTTGGAAATATCGACGGTTTGCCAATTGAATCTTGCGATCCATGGCCAGGTTGCCATATCAGCGATTGAATAGTCACCAGCCAGAAATTCACGATCTGCAAGATGGGTATCCAGTACCTTGTAGAGACGAAGTGCTTCGTTCAAATACCGTTTCTGAGCATAAGGAGCAGCTCCCGGGTTGAACCGTGTGAAGTGGTGAACCTGTCCAAGCATCGGCCCTATATGGGCGACCTGAAACAGCAGCCATTGCATGGTAGTCCAATATTGATCGGAGTTATCTTTTGGCAGAAACTGTCCGCCTGCCTTGTTGGCAAGATACATTAATATAACTGCAGACTCGAAGACGGTTTTGCCATTATCCCGATCGACAATGACCGGTATTTTTCCATTGGGGTTCATGGCCAGAAAAGATTCGACATGCTGATCGTCTTTGCTGATATCGATTGGATGAACGATATAAGGCAGGCCAGTTTCTTCAAGCATTATGCTGATTTTTCGCCCATTGGGCGTGGACCATGTGTAAAGATCGATCATGAGTATGAAAGTGATTCCAGTGAATGGGAGAATGGAAGGTTTCGAATTGTATCAAATGGATTGAATCATTGAAAAAATAGCTAACTTCCAGTATATATAGTGTGCCAATTTAAAAACCAGCCCATTTTCAGGGAGAAAAGCCATTATAATGGCGGCAAGTGTAACAACTCCCATCAAGTAATTCGGAGAAAGCCATGAAACGACTAATGAGATTCACCCCCCCCCCCTCGCTAAATTAGCAACCTGCCTTGCCCTTGTACCTATGCTGCTGGCGGCACCGGCCCTTGCAGCACCGGAAGTCTGGCTCAGCCATGACGGCTGATGGTCGAAGGACAGCATCACCTTCAACCTGAACTGCTCCAATAAGTATGCCGTCTCGCCATACGGGCACACCTTTGGTCCTGGCACGATCGACAACATCCCGGTTACGGATACTTCCGGCCCCACCCTCGAATGGCACGCTCCCGGCGGCTATCCCGCCAGCACCTACATCATGGTCGAGGCCCGCAACGTCGAGGGAAATGCCGGTGACCTGGAGGAACTTCCGGAAGACCATCCGGGGCGGGCCTGGGGGAAGACCATGTGGTGCCAGCTCTGGAACGGCTGCACGGTGGAACCCAGAATGGAACTGGACATCCTGCTGGATCAAACTACGGGACTAGACGTGACCCTGTCCGACCACAATTCATCCGCCAGCGGAATCCGGACGATTACCGTGACGCGCGGGGCCAATACCATATTCAGAAATAAAGTCGTCTCGGTCGGCCGGCTCTGTTCCAGCCCGACCGGCGACCATCCGGGAATGGTGACGATCAGGAGCACGGAAACGGCCCGCCGGAACCTTAACAACTAGCCGATGGCAGGCAACGGACGGCTTTAGGTCGCCTTTTTGCAATCAGAATCAGGTTCTGCAATCTTCGGGCTGCTCCACTATGTACTTCTAATACGCATACGCTTGCCTGGTTCGAAATGAACATGCCGGGAACCGTCAGGTAAACTATAGAAAAATATGCAAGTATCCCGTAAGACATAAATCTACAAACATGACTCGGATTACCGTTGAAATCTTGACGGGCACAGAGACTGTACAGGATGTGACGTATATCCATCGCAAACAAGATCCGACAGAATCTTTCCGCTGACTGGACCCATTCCAAAACCTCCTCCGCTGAACCCGGAGCCAACGAAAAGCCCCGACACATTCGGAATCTCGCCAAGTACCGGAATCGCATCTGGCATGTAGTCGATCCAACCCGCCCATGATCGGGCCAGTCTCAGTGGTTTCGCAGCGGGATACTCAATGGCAAAAGCTTTTACCGCTCGTTCCAGTGCCGCATGATCAGGAATGGGATCAAGCGTTCTGTTCTCTTTCCTCGTGAAATCGTCAAAACGACCTTTGAGGTCGTCCAGGATCGGCTTGCCAAATGAAAACCGGAACAAGTCATAATTCTGCCATGCCAGTTTGAGGTATGCGGCACCATAACGAAATGAATCAAGCATCAGGTCATGACACCCATGCTCTGCAACAGCAAGCGTCAGGGAATTATCCGGTCTCTGGCGATATGCGGAATGACCCCAGCTCACCAGCTTTCGCATATCAATGTCCAAAGGTTCTGTATGCGCTGCTGATGCTCTAACCCACAATGATGGATGATAAATCCCGAGAGGTTTGAGGAGGCGGCTGGTCCATGCTCCGCCTGCCACGATAACAGCATCAGCAAGGGTTTCTCCCTGTTCCGAAATGACTCCAGATACCCGACCATTCTCAGTCAGAATCTCCAGAACAGCGCATTGCTGAATGATCTGGGCAGAGCGTTGGGATGCAGACCGAGCCAGTGCAGCTGTAACCTTTTGCGGCTCGGCACACCCGTCTGTCGATGTGTACAGTGCGCCTAGTAAGCCTTTAGCGGAATAGTGAGGCAAGAGCTCCTGACATTCCCTTGGCGTGAGTACTCTTGTATCAAGACCATTTTCTCGACCAATCGGCACCCACTCCTCAGCCCACTGTAGAAGTTTTTCATCGTAACAGAGTCGAATATGACCCTCCTGACGCCAGTCAAGGTCCGCATCAAGCTCACTTTCCAGAGTTTCCCAAATCCGAATGCCTTCCAGCATGATCGGAAACTCTGCCGCTGATCGTCTCTGGCAGCGTATTGAACCCCAGTTCCGGCTGGATTGCTCACCAGCCACCCTGCCCTTTTCAAACAGCTTTACACGCTTGTTTCTTTTCGCGAGATTCCAAGCGGTTGCAGAACCAACGATCCCGCTACCAATCACAACGACATCCACCTTGTCGATACGCCCCTGGTACCGCTGTATTGCCATGCTAAATCTTCTATCGCTCCAATCTGAATCCGTTGAACTCGACATCTTTTTTCATGATGATCATGGTATTGTCCATGTTTGTCAATCTCAAATTACAAAAGCATGAAACTGAAGGACATCGAAACATGGGTAACGGTTCCGCCAACCGGCATCGGTGGTTCATTTTGGGTAATCGTACGCATTACGACTGATGATGGCATTTCCGGTCTTGGGGAATGTTACGGCATTCCCGTATCCGGGAATATTGCCTGTCAAATGGTTGAAGATACCTTTGCTCGATTTCTTGAAGGCGAAAGTCCGTTCAATCTCGAAATACTGTTTCGCCGGGTCTATTCCGCCGGATTCACGCAACGTCCGGACATTTCCATGATGGGGGTCTTTAGCGGCATGGAAATTGCGATTTGGGATATACTGGGAAAAGCACTTGACCAGCCTGTCTACAACCTGCTGGGAGGACAGTTCCACGAGAAACTAAGGACCTATACCTACCTCTACCCAAAAAAAACCGACTCCCATGGAAATCCAATGGGTGCTGAACATGATGTTTATCATAATCCTGAGGCCGCCGCTGAGCGGGCTTTGGAATATGTTGATTCCGGGTTTACTGCGATCAAGCAGGACCCGGCTGGGCCCTACAGCTTTCAGGGAGGGCGGGAATTATCGCTTCACGAACTCAATCGTTGTGGAGAAAATGTTCGTGCGGTCCGGGAAGCAGTCGGCAATCGGGCAGATATTCTATTTGGCACGCATGGCCAGATGACGACATCTTCAGCCATACGCCTGGTCAAGCGCTTGGAGCGATATGACCCTCTCTGGATTGAGGAACCTTGCCCTCCTGATCAGATGGAAGCGTTCCGCAGCATTTCCCGGGCAACATCAATACCCATTGCCACTGGCGAGCGGTTGACCACTAAACAGGAGTTTCATCGGTGCCTAAAAGCAGGAGTATCCATTCTTCAACCGGATATAGGCCGCAGCGGCGGAATCTGGGAGACCAAGAAAATAGCCGTGCTTTGTGAATTATTCAATGCCCAGATTGCACCACACATATATTGCGGACCAATTGCCCATGCAGCAGCCGTACAGGTTTCGATCAGCAGTCCTGCATTCCTGATTCTGGAGACAATCCAGACCGAATTCCATGATCGAATTCTGACCCGGCAACCCATGTGGCAGGACGGATATGTCATTGCACCCACAGAACCCGGACTTGGAATAGAAATTGATTTGGATGTGCTGCTGGCTCGGCCTTATACCCCGGGAGGGCGCCTTCATCTCGAAATGTGTCAGAGCGTCATTCCTTCTGACAACAAGAAAATCAGCACTGAGCTGGCCGAAGATTCATAACGAAGCCCTCTCCACAGCAACCCTTTTTCAATCCGATTGCGAGCATTTCAGAACTGCACCTGTAATACTGCTAATGACTAGATTCTGGATATCAGCAATAGAATATCCGGCAATTACCCGCCTTATTCATTGATAAGTCTCAATAATGAAATGGCAACTTGTTCCTGGCATGTTAAGATGACCTCATCATGAATGCGGCAATTCAGAAAGAACGTTGTCCGCTGCCGATCGGCTACCAGTCGTTTTCCAATCTCCGGAACGAGGGCTGCTACTATGTTGACAAGACCTCCCTGATTCGGCAAATGACTGATGAGGGAAGGTACTACTTCCTTTCCCGTCCCCGCCGTTTCGGAAAGAGCCTGCTGGTCGATACCCTGCAGGAACTGTTCGAGGGGAACGACTCCCTGTTCCGAGGCCTGGACATCCACCCGCACTGGGACTGGTCGGTCAGGCATCCCGTGGTTCGC
>JAPOSW010000037.1 GCA_026709505.1 Gammaproteobacteria bacterium
AACTGGCTACGACTCCGCCATCGGTTTGTGGGGTAATCGAAGCAACATGGGGGCCGGTATTCAGCGATACGCCCGGACTGTCTCCGAAAACCCGTTCTATGGATGCCGAAAGAGTCCGGTATGTGGTGCCGGACCGGACCCTGTCTGCTTCGCTGCGGGCATGGACAATATCTGCACTGCCCTCCTGCATGGTTGACGGAACGGGCCGGGGCTGGATGCTCCGGACTGTACCGCTGGCTGGTACAAAACCGGCGACTGCCTCATAGTCTCCGACAGTACCGCCGAAAATCCGGATGGTTACCGGTCCCCTGTCCAGAACGGACTGGTCGATGACCACGATCCAGCTGCCTTCCTCGCCCGGTATTTCGTCGCCATCCGCATCGAACACCCGAATGTCCGGGCCGGCATCTCCCGTGCTGATGGTCAGGGTCCCCGGTACCCGAATGGCCAGCGTGTATTCGTCCTGGTCCTCGTCGGAGTCAATGCTTCCCGAAAAGAAGGCCGCCATCCTTCCCGAAAGGGACGGATTCAGGGAAGTGATGTTATTCTCGCTGTCCTTGTTGTTGCTGGCATCGCTACTGCTCCCATCTTCCTGATTGCTGGCCGGGGAAGAATCAGGGCCGACTCCGGCCCCTCCACCGCAGCCGGCAATACCAGTGGCCAAGGCGATCAATGCAGGGATTAAAACATTGATTAAATTTATTTTTTTATCGAGGGGGGGGGGTGAGCTTCATTAATTGTTTCATGGTTTTCTCCGGATCAATTAACAGGAATTGTTATACACAAGGAAATTATAACAGCTCTTCGCTCTGAAAACGAGCTGGTTTCAAACTGACCCACTGCCGGAAATCGGGTTGCTCAGAAGGTACACTTGCCTTGAAATTCTTGTAATAGCGAAAGCCGGTTTTGGTTATCTGCTCTTTGTAGTTGTCACGTCAGGATCTTTTTTCACGGTCTGGCTGCTTGAAAAAACTTCTATCAATCCTGCGCTGATTACAAGCAGGCTTCCAACCATCTCGCGAATTCCAAACGGCTCGCCTGTCAGGAGAGCTGCACTTCCTATTCCGATGATCGCTTCGATCTGAAACAAAATCGACAGTCTTGCAGGATCTACGCACTTTGACCCCCAGTAAAGCCCCCACATGATCGGAATCAGATAACAGGCACTCATCAGGATTAGCCAGGGAAGCAGTCGCCAGAAAAGATCGCCCTGTGGCATTGCGCTTGGAGCAGTAGCGGGAATCAGCATCAAAACCATCGAAACAGCGGCACCGTAGAAGAAAAAGGCGAACACCTGTGCAAAAACATCGGACTCCGGTGACTGGCGGACCCGGGTTACGCCAAAGGCCATGAACAGGCCCGAGGCCAGAGCCATGGCATCTCCAGAATTCAGGGATAAACGAAAGGATGTACCAATATTCAGAATTGCGATCATGCCTCCCAGACTGAGGAAAAGCGCAAGAGCACGAAAAACGGTGAAGCGGCGCTTCAAAACAAATATTTCGATCAACGTTGCCCATGCCGGCATGATGTAGAACAGGATCAGGGCCCTTACCACATCGGTTAACAGCAGGCTTTCGTAATACAGGACAAACGCTGAACCGATCAGGAAACCGGAATCGAAATGCCGAAGGCCGAAGGATTGGTTGCGGGATAGGCGTATCAATACAAACGGGATTAGGCAGATCACCGGAAAAACGAACTGGCTGGACGTTACCAGAGCAGGCTCCAATCCCTGGTCCTCCAGCGCTCGAATGGGAATCCAGAATAGCCCCCATAAACCTGCCGAAAGTGCAACAACAAGTTCGGGCCGGATAGATTTTGCCAAATTGACCATGCAGGTCATCGTGTCAGATTAGTGGCCACCATCCCCTGCCCGAGTGCTGGTGATCGACGGGTTATTCAATGGCCTTTCGACTAAAAAATATCCCGGTCAGGAATGTCAAGCGCATCCAGTAGCGCAAGGGCTTTGCTGAAATCCTGTTTTTTTCCATATCGGGGATAATGGTGCATTTTGATGTAGGGCCTTGAATTGACCTCGACCAAAATGCATTCCTGATCCGTATAGGGTTCTTCTATGCCGCGCTCGAAAATCACATCAATGCCCAGCACATTCGCATCAAAACTCTGAACCACTTCGGTAAAAAACCGCTTGTTGACTTGCGGTATCTGTGTCTGGTCAATTGTCTCAACGATACCTCCCGTTGCAAGCGCAACCCGGTGAAACAGCAGCACCTGCTGTCCTTCATCCGGAATGGACGAGAAGCCCAGTCCCTGTTTCTTGAGATGCATTTGAACCCTTGATGACTTGCTGATGGGATAGACGGTCGGGGCGGGCTGCATTTCGTCACGAATCCGGTTTTCCTCGTCAATCAACTCAGCAACCGTGTGTTGCCCGTTGCCGATCACGTAAGGCGGGTATCGTCGAATCACGGAAATCAGGTTTTCACGATCGACGAGAACCCGGTAGTTTGCACCAAGCAGATATTTTTCGATGATGGTGGTAGGCCACCAGGCCTTGGCCCAGAAGATTGCCTTGTACAGCTCCTTCATCGAAGCAATCGGAAAATAGCTGCCGCGCGAATAGCCACTGACATTGGGCTTGATGACCACTGGAAACCCATGTTTCCGGGCAAAGCAGTGAGCCTGCCATGGCCAGAGAAAGCTCATTCCGGCAGCATGCGGGAAACTGTGTTTTTCAAAGTGCTTGCGGCACAGCACCTTGGAGCGGCAGCTTTTTCTGACTGCGAGAGTGTTGTAATTGCTGCAGTCATGCATGTACCGGTTGCTGATCCAGGCATAAATCAGGGAGTTGAGCTTGCGCATGGAATCAGCTGGCCGAAGTGGAAAATCGATAACGTATCTGATTGTGCGTCATTCGCGTATAAACCGGTTTTTCCTTGAGAGCCTGGTTTCGGTTACGGGTGGCAATGGCCAGAGACATGATCAGTTTTCGAATCATTGACCAGCGCTCTCCGTTTGTATACCGCGAATCCAGCAGATGAATGGGCATGGGCGTGAACAGATTGATTTCAATGATCTGAAAATCGCCCTTCGCAAGATCTTCAACGGCCGCTGTTCGAACGCACAGTCTTGAAATGGGGAATCGTCCAATGCTTTCAATATTTTCTAGAATCCTCGATTGCTGTCCGGGATTTAGCCGGTCGGTCAGATCATGATAGGAGGTATGACAATTATAAATCCCATTCACCGGAAGGCGGTCCATCTGATTCTTGGCCTCTGTGATGCTGAATGTGGCCGGTTGCGTGGATTCGGGTGATTCCCATACTGTAAATATCTCGAATTCCCGCTCGCCCGTTGCCGATCGTTGAACCAGATAAGGCCGACCGGATTTCAGGATTCTGGCTTTGAGCTGCTGATAGTCGGCTTCATCATTCGCGCAGTAGACGCCATCCGCATTTTCGCCCCATTCCGGCTTTAGCCAGACTGGATACTGATCCGGGCGAAACCCGTCATCAAGGGTATTGATGTCCAGACGCCATTGTTCCGGAAACAGGGCATTCAAGTCGAGTTTGGAGAAAACCCCCTTATCCAGATTGAACCAGGGCGAGTTCAACTGGAAGTATTTACAGGGCTTGGTCCTGATAGTGATGCAGGACAATATGTAGGTGACAACCATGATGATCCTGTAGTGTGCAGGGTTCCACTTCATGTGTTGGCAAATCCCACGAACCTGATCCGCATTATACCACAGGGATGGCTGTCAAGAATTACTCTTGCCATTTTTTATCACAGCATGAGCTGCTCTGAATAGCAGAAAAAGCAGGATTGATGTAAATCAATTAGCAGATTCGCCGGATTAACCTCTTATAATGTAACGGTGAATGACCAACAGGTTCGGTTCGTTATCGAGTGTCGGAATAAAGCGCTTCCGATTTTATCTGAACGTAAGTCTTCAATCCGGTCTTTGGTTGGCTCCTCATTTTTTACTCAATATCAATGGCAGTTTAATCCATGAACATTCATGAACATCAGGCTAAATCACTGCTTGGGCGATTTGGCGTAAACGTACCGCGTGGCTACGATGTATACAAGGTGGATGATGTTGTCGAAGCAGCGAAGAAACTGGAGGGGACAGTCTGGGTTGTTAAAGCTCAAATTCATGCTGGCGGACGCGGAAAAGGCGGCGGCGTGAGGGTAGTGGACAGTCTCGACAAGCTGAAGTCGGCTGCCGATGATATTCTGGGAATGCAGCTTGTTACGCATCAAACCGGTCCCGATGGACAGCAAGTCAAAAGACTCTATATCGAGGAAGGCTGCGAGATTGCAAGAGAACTCTATCTGGGCGTACTGGTCGATCGGGCCAGCAACAGGGTATCCGTGATTGCCTCCACTGAAGGCGGCATGGATATTGAAGAGGTCGCTGCAAAAACTCCCGAGAAAATCATCAGCATCCCGATTGACCCAGCCACTGGACTTCAACCCCACCATGCGAGGAGAATTGCTTTCGCACTGAATCTTGAGGGTGATCAGCTTCGGCAGGCGGTCAAGTTCTTGACCGGTATTTATGCAGCCTTTACCGAACTTGATGCCAGTCTGATTGAGATTAACCCGCTGGCGGTCACGGGAGAAGGGGTGCTGCTTGCACTGGATGCCAAGATGAACTTTGACAGCAACGCATTGTTCCGTCATCCGGAGATCGAAGAGTTGAGGGATCAGGATGAGGAAGATCCGGCAGAGGCTGAAGCCGTCGAGCACGATCTCAGCTACATCAAGCTTGACGGCAATATCGGCTGCATGGTCAATGGTGCGGGTCTTGCCATGGCGACCATGGATATCATCAAGCTGTACGGGGGATATCCAGCCAACTTTCTTGATGTGGGCGGGGGCGCATCGGCAGAGAGGGTGACCATAGCCTTCAAGATCATCCTGTCTGATCCGGGCGTCAAGGTAGTTCTCGTTAATATTTTTGGCGGTATATTGCGTTGCGATGTGATCGCAAAGGGTATTCTTGAGGCTGCTCAGCAGGTTCAGATTCATGTGCCGGTAGTAGTCCGGATGGAAGGTACCAATGTCGAGAAGGGCAAGACGGTCCTTGCCGAGTCCGGGTTGCCGTTTATCTTGGCTGACGGAATGGCAGACGCGGCCGAAAAAGCCGTATCGGCTCTTCATCAGGAGGTCTGAGCATGTCAGTATTGATCAACAAGTCTACGAAAGTCATTTGCCAGGGTTTTACGGGCTCTCAAGCAACCTTCCACAGCGAACAGGCGTTGTCCTATGGAACGCAGCTTGTGGGAGGGGTTACGCCTGGCAAGGGTGGCATGCAGCATCTGGGCTTGCCGGTCTTTGACACCGTAAATGAAGCGGTTGAGAGAACCGGTGCGGATGCGAGCATGATTTATGTACCGCCACCGTTTGCTGCCGATGCCATACTCGAAGCCATTGAAGCCGAGATTGCCCTGATTGTCTGCATCACCGAGGGCATACCGGTGCTTGACATGGTCAAGGTCAAGCGGGTTCTGGAGAATTCAGGCAGTCGCTTGATCGGGCCGAACTGCCCGGGAGTCATTACTCCGGACGAATGCAAAATTGGCATTATGCCCGGGCATATTCATGCGCGGGGAACTGTTGGAATTGTGTCAAGATCCGGGACCTTGGCTTATGAAGCGGTTGCCCAGACCACCCGTGCCGGACTCGGTCAGAGCACCTGCATCGGGATTGGCGGTGATCCGGTCAATGGCACCAGCTTTGTTGACTGTCTCGAGCTATTGGTGGCGGATCCTGAGACTGAGTCCATCGTCATTGTCGGAGAAATCGGCGGTACCGCAGAAGAGGAGGCGGCAGATTTCATACGTCAAAGCGGAACCAGGAAACCGGTTTGCGGATTTATTGCGGGTGTTACGGCACCGCCGGGACGCCGCATGGGCCATGCTGGTGCCATCATTGCTGGCGGCAAGGGGGGAGCAGCCGAAAAAATGGAGGCGCTGAGGAGTGCCGGTATTGCAGTAGCGGATTCACCGGCAGCCATGGGCGAGACGCTTGCTAAACTGCTCTGATCGAGAGCAATTGACAAGCATTTCCAAGTAAAAGCCATTTTACTGGATGGTTCTGGCGGTCCGGAGGTAATTGCTTTCGGGTAGACCCAGAATCCCGGGCTCGACAGTAACCCGGTTTTGATTTGTGTTCATGCGATGTCCGCCAATCGACCGGGCATCGTTCAACGGCCTCTCCGCCACTGTCCGGTGACTCATCTACCCTGCTGTCTATTCGCCAAAAATACCGTCACAGCAAAGGGGGGCAGGTATCTGTAAGCCAAACAATCCATTAGGGGCGTTCTTACGTTTCTGACGGCTGGCTGGTCATCATGCCTCCCTTGTGCCTGTCAGGTTCGGTTAACTGGACGGTCTACATTGGTTGCAATTATTATCCCAATTCGCGTTCGGGTCGGCGTTGCAGGCATTCCGTGCTTGAACACATGCTACCCTAAAGCGGGATGCGCAAAGCAGGCCGGTATCAGCAACAAGCTAGCCGCTCACTCTGGCTGAGCTGGTTTGGCAAACGAGTCAAGCACCCGCATAGTTTTGCACACTACTCGTGAACATGCCTGCCCATTCCCGGAAATTCAGCTTGAAGCGCTTGAAAGCCCTGTCAATAATCAGATAGAGTAGGAACAATGGCTGAACCAACAAATCACGAACTGGCGGCAGAAATCCCCGTGCTGAAGCAAACTATGGAAACTCACAAACAGGAATACAAAACCGACATTGCCCGTCTGGCCGAACAGATGGCCAGCTGGAAAACCGACATGGCCCAGCGCGAGAACCGGCAGCTGTTGGGAACCATCGTCATCGTCAGCGTGGCCAGTACGGTTCTGGGCCTGCTGATCACCGCCCAGTAGCCGCTCACTCTGGCCGGGTTGGCCTGCTCCAGCGTGAATCCTCGAGGGCCTACCCCTGCCGGGTGCCGAAAGATTCAAGCTGGAGTATGAAGGAGGGTGGCCCGAAAGTCGCCACCGGTGTGTCCATCAAGGGCTGCTGTTGCAGTGTCACAAGCAGGGTGCAAAAGGATCTATTGCAGTTCTCGTTAACGGGAAATGGATCGTCATATGCCAGATCCCGCCTTTGGGGTATTGCCCGAAACTCAAGTTTCGGAGTTCAGATTGAGTGATTTCACGGTGCCGGCCCTCCGTCAGTCTGATGTTCCCGGCAGATGGCTCGGGGGCGAGTTGCAGCATGCGGATCAGGAATTCCTCCATGTGCCGGTCGATTGCCCGATGCGGCTCTTCTCCTCCGTCTCTGCCGGACGCTCGGCAATGTCCATCCGCCCCGGAATGCAGCCCCGGCCGGAATGGGGGGGGGGGGGGGGGGGGGGGGGGGGGGGGGGGGGGGGGGGGGGGGGGG
>JAPOSW010000056.1 GCA_026709505.1 Gammaproteobacteria bacterium
CCGCCCATGCCGGAAAAACTCCTGAAACTCGGCTTATGATTAGTGGTAATTAGGTAAAGGCATGCGGCATTTCTGCCAGGTGCTGATACGGTTGGAGGCGATACCGATATTGCAACTGTTACCAAGCACGAAGGCTTTAAGTGAATTCGTAGAAAGCACTATTATTCACCACAACTAAACACAAGGAGAACAGACCATGCCACATAATGAACATGATAAAAGAACAGTTATTCCTGTGGATTTAATCAAGGAAACGATTATGCCACCCTACGAATTTCAAAAACCGCAAAACGGTTTTGGTTCAGCAAGTTTTGAAGAATCCCAATTTCATGCTGGCAAAGAAAAGAAGTTAAAGAACAAGGTAGACGAAACAGGCTCAAAAGCCAATCGTTCCTAGCCATGTTTATTTACATCAGCTGTTTTATAGCAGTCAACGCGCCGGATTCATCATCTGATCTCGGATGTTAAAGTACCGGACATTATGACGGCCAGCAAACTCATCAGCATGTTTCTTGGAAGTTTCGGGGACATGCAGTTGCAGTAAACGCCATTATGTCCTCGTTTCATCATTGCCCAGTGTGACTCAATGCCGTTGGTATATGTCATTCCCTCGACATGCTCGCTTACAGAGTGTTTGGCGCTTTCATGAGGAAACGGCAGTGAGTCATGTACAACCGCATCATCAATATAAGCCTATGCGTCTCGCCTTCCTTGAAGAGTGGCTGTAGAAACTATGCTAATGGCCCGGTTTAACGCAAGGAATTGCAGTAACGCCGGGTGTTTGTCAGTGCGTTTTTCTTGAACCATGATTACCCGCAATTAAATCGAGAAATTGAAAACGATTATCGTCCCATCTTGTAACATGCAGGACAATTGGCTATTATCCCGAATCACGGAATTTGCTGTCGCGGTAGCGGACAGGACCGCTTGGCAATTGTGCAGACTCAGGTGCAGGACACCCTCGCAGGTGATGCTCGCTTTGGGCTGTTTGGTTAGGGCATAATCCAATTACTGAAAACGGGTTTTGAAGAATACGCATGAATACACTGCATAGAACGAAGTCCGGCCTGTTCGGACTATTGGCCTACATGACGACCAGCTCCACCTGGGCGGATTGGGAACTGAACCTGACCCAGGGAGTAACAGACATCAGCCGCGACGTCTATGACATGCACATGTTCGTGCTCTGGATCTGCGTATGGATTGGCGTGGTGGTGTTTGGCGCCATGACCTACAGCATGATCAAGCACCGTAAATCCAAGGGCAGTGTACCGGCCAAGTTCTCGCACAGCACCCTGGCAGAAGTCATCTGGACCGTGATTCCGTTCGGGATCCTGGTGACCATGGCTGTACCGGCCGCCAACACTCTGGTGCGCATGGAGGATACCTCGGACTCAGAAGTCACCGTAAAGATTACCGGTCATCAGTGGAAATGGGAGTACGAATACCTTGATTCCGGGGTCCGGATTATCAGTTCTCTGGATCCGGACAGCCGTCAAGCAGCGGCCTTGAATTCGGGCATTGACCCGAATACCGTCGACAACTATCTGCTTGAAGTTGACAACCCTCTGGTGCTGCCGGTTGACAAGAAAATCCGTTTCGTCCTGACCGCAAGCGACGTCCTTCATGCCTGGTGGGTTCCGGAATTCGCGATCAAGAAAGATGCCATTCCGGGCTTCATCAACGATATGTGGACAAAGATTGATGAAGAAGGAATCTACCGCGGGCAGTGTGCAGAACTTTGCGGACGCGATCATGGCTTTATGCCGATCGTGGTCCATGCCACATCCGAATCCGAATACGAGGACTGGATCCAGGCACAGCTGGCTTCCGCCGAAGCCGAGGCCCAGTCAGCGGACCGGGAATGGGTGATGGATGAATTGATGGAGCGCGGCGAAGGCGTCTATGGAACCTATTGCGTTGCCTGCCACCAACCGAATGGTCAGGGCATAGAGGGCGTTTTTCCTAGCCTGGTCGGCACCGATATGGTGCTGAACGATCTTGATGGGCATATCGACGTCATCCTGAACGGAGTCGAAGGCACTTCAATGCAGGCTTTCTCAACAACCCTGAATGATGCTGACATTGCGGCAGTCGTCACCTACGAGCGGAATGCCTGGGGCAACGATACCGGGGATGTCGTGCAGCCTGCCACGATCAAGGACATGCGAGTGCAGTAGAGAGAGCCGGCAATTCACGCGGAAGACTTTGAAATCGCGAACCCGAAAACAAGATATTGAGAACAGACAGGATTCATCATGAACGCATATTCAGTTGATCATAGCCACGATGACCTTCACGATCATGGCCCTCCACCGGGTCTAATGCGCTGGGTAACCACGACCAACCACAAGGACATAGGCACCTTGTATCTATGGTTTTCGTTAATCATGTTCTTTATCGGCGGCTTCATGGCGCTGATCATCCGCACCGAGCTTTTTCAGCCGGGCTTGCAGATTGTCGACCCGCATTTCTTCAACCAGATGACTACCATGCATGCGCTGGTCATGATCTTCGGGGTGGTCATGCCTGCCTTTGTTGGTCTGGCAAACTGGATGCTGCCAATGATGGTCGGCGCTCCGGACATGGCACTGCCGAGAATGAACAACTGGAGTTTCTGGATTCTGCCATTCGGATTCGCAATGATGCTCTCCACCCTGTTCATGGAGGGAGGGGGTCCTGCCTCGGGATGGACAATCTATCCACCGCTGGTATTGCAGACCGGTGATGCACTGCCCTTCCTGATTTTCTCGATTCACATCCTCGGCGTCTCATCCATTATGGGAGCCATTAATATCGTGGCCACCATCATGAACATGCGCGCACCGGGCATGACCTACATGAAGATGCCGTTGTTCGTGTGGACCTGGTTCATTACTGCCTATCTCCTGATTGCGGTAATGCCGGTTCTCGCTGGCGCTGTGACCATGCTGCTGACCGACAAGTTCTTCGGAACCAGCTTTTTTGATGCCGCCGGTGGCGGTGACCCGGTGATGTTCCAGCATATCTTCTGGTTTTTCGGGCATCCGGAGGTGTATATCCTGATCCTGCCGGCATTCGGGATTGTTTCGGAGATTATTCCGACCTTCTCGCGCAAGAAGCTGTTTGGCTACTCATCGATGGTTTATGCCACAGCATCCATCGCATTCTTGTCCTTCATTGTGTGGGCTCATCACATGTTCACCGTGGGCATGCCGTTGGCGGGCGAGATTTTCTTCATGTTCACCACCATGCTGATTGCCGTGCCCACCGGGGTCAAGGTATTCAATTGGGTTTCCACCATGTGGCGGGGCGCCATGACCTTTGAGACGCCCATGCTGTTTGCGATCGGATTCGTGATCATGTTCACGATCGGCGGATTTTCAGGCTTGATGCTGGCGATGACGCCGATCGACTTTCAGTACCATGATACCTATTTTGTCGTCGCCCACTTCCACTATGTTCTGGTGCCAGGCGCCATATTTGCGATTATTGCCGCCGTTTATTACTGGCTGCCGAAGTGGACCGGAAACATGTATGACGAAAAGCTCGGCAAGGCCCATTTCTGGCTCTCCACGATTTTCGTGAATATACTGTTCTTTCCGATGCATTTTGTCGGCCTTGCCGGCATGCCTCGCCGAATCCCCGATTATGCGGTGCAGTTCACGGACTTCAATCAGATTGCGACGATTGGCGCGTTTGGTTTCGGATTTGCTCAAATCCTGCTATTGGTGGTGGCCATCAAGTGCATCCGCGGCGGAGCGAAGGCCACGAACGAAGTCTGGGAAGGCGCACATGGCCTGGAATGGAGCGTGGCTTCTCCAGCGCCCTACCACACCTTTTCGCCTCAGCCGGTGGTCAAATAACCGGTACGAGATGCTTATCGTGTGCGTTCATGAAGAAGAGGGTCAAACTGACGGTGCTTGTTCTGGCTTCAGTCGCCGTGATGTTCTATGCCGGCTTTATTCTGATGGCAGTCACCAGTTCATGATCAAGCAGGATGCGGCGCTTTAAGCAGTTTCACCTGATTGTTATTCCGATTGCCATGTTCGGATTTGGCTACTTGATGGTGCCAATCTACGATATCTTCTGCGATATCACTGGTCTGAATGGCAAGACGGGAAGTATCAGCCAGGCTGAGGTGGATGCTCTTGATGCGGATCAGGATCGACGTGTCCGCGTGGAGTTTATCAGTGCTCTGAACCAGAATGCACAATGGGATTTTTATCCGGAAGTGAAAAGCATGAAAGTAACCCCCGGCAAGTCCTATACCACTACCTATACAGCCACCAACCGTCTGGATCAGAATACGGTTGGCCAGGCGGTGCCAAGTGTGGCGCCTGCCCAGGCCGCGACCTACTTCAACAAAACCGAATGTTTCTGCTTTGTGCAGCAGTCATTCGAGCCGCTCGAATCCCGTCAAATGCCGCTGGTGTTTGTGGTCGATCCCAAGCTGCCGGAGGACATCAATACGCTGACGCTCTCCTACACCTTCTTTGATGTGAACAGCAGAATTAACTGAATCACTTGAGTATGCATTATGTCAGAAGCCATCCAGGATAAATATTTTGTTCCAGAGGCCGCAAAGTGGCCATTGGTTGGTTCAATCTCGTTGACCATCCTGTTTTGTGGGTTTGCCTCGTATCTGAATGGAAGTCTGCTGGGTCCCACCATGATGGTGATCGGCTTCATCCTTTTCGTCATCATGCTGTTCGGATGGTTTGGCCAGGTCGTTAACGAGAGCGAGGCCGGTACTTACCGCAAATGGGAGGACATGTCGTTTCGCATGGGCATGTGCTGGTTTATTTTTTCCGAAGTGATGTTTTTTGCCGCGTTCTTTGGGGCACTGTACTATGCACGCGAGTTTTCGGTGCCGTGGCTGCTGGGCGATGGAGATGGGCTGCCGACCCATAATCTGCTGTGGCCTGGGTATACAGAGGTCTGGCCCACCAACGGTCCTGATGATCTGGGAGGAAGCGACTATCATATGGGGTGGTGGCCGTTGCCGTTCATCAACACCGTCATTCTGCTGACTTCCGGATTGACCGTGACCTGGGCGCACCATGCGATCAAGGTCGACAATCGAAAACAGTTTGTTTATGGATTGTTCCTGACGGTTCTACTGGGCTTTATTTTCGTATTCCTGCAAGGATACGAATACGTGTATGCCTATGATCAAGGCATGAAGCTGAGCAGTGGAATCTACGGCTCCACTTTTTTCATGTTGACGGGCTTTCACGGATTGCACGTTACCCTGGGTGCGATTATTCTGCTGGTGATGCTGGTTCGGGCGATGCTCGGTCATTTCTCGGGGCATCGGCATTTTGCATTTGAAGCCGCGGCCTGGTACTGGCATTTTGTCGATGTGGTCTGGCTGGGGCTGTTTATTTTCGTGTATATCCTTTAGCTTCAATCGGCCAGTTGAAGTCGGCATTTGCGGATTTGCCGGAGTCGAACGATCAGCACATCGCTGGTTGAAACTTCAAAACTTCGAGCCTGGAAGGGGATAGTCTGCGAAACAAGTTTACGGCCGTGAGCATTTGGGGAACGCTGTTCAAGTCATAAACATTCACGAAGTTCAGTTTTTCAATGATGATGCTTTCGGAGCAATTTCGAGAATTCTGCCACTCTGATGAACGGGCTGTCGGCGAGAAGATACTGCAATCACATGATGCTCAGGTCTTTTTTGATGTCGGAGACCAGGTTTTGTTCGCAAGGAACATTGATGAATGGTTTCCCGGAACTATCGAAAAGCTGAACCCGAAAAGATGTGTGGTGTTGGCGGCCGATGGCAACAGATGGACAGTACCCTACATAGTGCTCCAGCATGCCGATGAATCGCTGCTGGGTGAGCGTGCACTGCGCGCCAGGCGGTTAGCGGATGTCGCCATTCGGGCTCGACAGATGATGAATGAGCATGGACTGAAGCACTGGTCTTTGCATTTCAGTCATGGGGAGAGGGAACTGGGGCGGTGCCAGTTTCGGGATCAAGCCATTTTCATCAGCAGAAATCACGCGATCAGGCATGCTCATGAGTTTGTTGATGACACGATTTTGCACGAGATTGCTCATGCATTGGCAGGCCATGATGCAGGCCATGGGCCCGAGTGGAAGAAAATTGCACTTCGAGTTGGCGCAATTCCCAAGTCCAGGGCATACGAGAAGAACCAGGCTGAAACAGCCGCAAGGCATCATTTGGAAGCCAAGGGCAAGTTCAGAAGCGGGGATAGCGTTTCATTTGCATTCAATGGCGGGCAATTCGCTGGCGATATTGTTCGCATGAATCCCAAGCGTGCCAAGGTCGATTGCGGCAATAGGGTATTTTCGGTACCCTATAGTCTTCTGGAGCATCATCGTCATACCCGTGTTTTGTGGAAAGGAATATCTTGACTTTACAAAGTTGCCTGACGGTCTATTGAAGGGGAATCATATCGAATTGTAACCAGTGGCAGGCTTGTTCATCACTCTGCAACATCCAAAAAAAAATCATGGTTTAATCGATTTTTACAGAAAACTATTGACACCTTATCCGAAATGGTTGCACATATAGCTAAATGCTGACGGAAACCGATACTGAAAATGGCTGGAAAATCATACCGTGAAGGACCGACCCTCTTGCAGATTGCCGACATGTTCGGCAATGAAGACGATGCACGCGAATGGCTTGAATCCAAACGCTGGCCGGATGGCGTAACCTGCCCGCGCAGCGGAAGCGTCAATGTCGTGAAGACAAGCCCATTCAACCCAGACGCATCGCTGCAGGGACTGTCGCAAGGCAGGAAACAAGGACCAGTTCAATGTCAAGACTGATTCCATAATGGAAAACAGCAGCATCAAGTGTCGTATCTGGGCGATTGGCATCTACCTCTACTCAACCAACATCAAGGGCATTAGTTCCATGTGCCCGCACCAGGAACTTGGCATTGGCCAGAAGGCGGTCTGGTTTATGCTTCACCGATTGCATGAGGCTGCAGGGTCTGAAAACGAAATTGATTTCCCCGGGACCGTTGAAGTGGATGAAGCCTACATGGGTAGCAAGCGCAGGAACATGTCCAACGCCAAGCGTAAAAAACTGAAGGACACCAGACGTGGTGCAGTTGGCAAGACTGCCATTGTCGGCATCAAGGATCGAGAAACCAGCGAGATTAGATCCTGGGTTGTTGCCGATACCGACAGGGAACCCTGCACCCCTTCATCAAGG
>JAPOSW010000091.1 GCA_026709505.1 Gammaproteobacteria bacterium
CCGCCCCTGCCCCCCCGCCCCGCAAGCCCGCCCCCGCCGCGATGCCCCCCCCCCCCCCAGTTCGGCTTCTTCCCCCTCCGCCGGAGGCACCGGTACAGGTCTCCGCTCGCCTTGCGGTCTTCTTCTTCGCAAGAACCACTGAGGCGTCGATGTCCAGGGTCACCCGGTCCCGGCCCTCTGATTCCCATTATATTTCCTTGCACTGCTTCAGGTCTGTCGCATGCTGTGGTGAGGCCGTAAAAACGGTATGCGACACAGTATGTTCACTTGTTCAATCCATTTATGCGCAATGCTTTTGACGCAACATCGGAACTTGCCATAATTCTCAGGCGCAGGAACGCCTTGTGAAAGTCCCGATACTGCCCGAGCAAGCTCTTTAAGCCTATCAATTAGCAGTCCATCAACGAACATTCCACAATGGGAATAACGAGGAAAAATTCTTGAAACGCTATTTTCCATCCCTGATAAAGGGTAGAGTAGCTACAATGTATAAATCGATTCTGGATCCGTTGTTATGAGAATCTGCGTTGTTGGTGCTGGTGCGATCGGAGGGCTGATGGGGGCTAGATTGGCCCAGGCTGGTCAAGAGGTATCTTTAATTGCACGAGGTCCACATCTTCGGGCTATTCAGCAAAACGGACTTGCCTTGACGGGAGGTGAGGACTGCGAGACTGTCAAGAACCTTGCTGCAACTGATGACATGACTCAACTTGATCATCAGGACCTTGTGGTGATGTCTCTCAAGTCCCATCAGATCTCGACAGTAGTTCAGCAGCTGCCCAGTATTATTGGCCCGGATACCGCGATGGTCACGGTGCAAAATGGCATTCCCTGGTGGTATTTTCAGAAGCTTGGCGGTGAACATGAGGGAAGAGTGGTCGAATCGGTTGATCCCGGGGGAGTGCTGGCGGGGAGTATTGATTCTGAGTGCTTGATTGGATGCATTGCCTATCCCGCAGCGGCAATAACCGAACCGGGCGTCATTCGTCATGTGGAAGGGAATCGGTTTCCGGTTGGGGAGCTGGATGGGCAGATTTCCGGTCGGGCAGCTAAAGTATCAGAGGTATTCATTGGTGCTGGCTTCAAGTCGCCAGTTCTGGAAGACATACGCTCGGAGATTTGGCTGAAGCTTTGGGGTAATTTGTCGTTTAACCCAATCAGTGCATTAACGCATGCGACGCTTGAGGGGATTTGTCAATTTCCATTGTCGCGCGAGCTTGCCGCTTCAATGATGACCGAGGCCAAAACGGTTGCCGAGGGTTTAGGTGCAGGTTTTCGGGTGTCTTTGGAGAAGCGGATCGAGGGGGCTGGGAAAGTGGGCAAGCACAAGACTTCGATGCTTCAGGATGTGGAGTCGGGAAAGCCGCTTGAAATTGATGGCATGCTGGGTGCGGTCATTGAACTTGCAGAAGTTGTAGGGTGCGAGATTCCCACCCTGAAGTCGGTTTATGCCTGTGTGTGTTTGCTGGACCATACCTTGCAGTCGGAAAACATGCGGCTTGAGGGCCAGTTCAGGGAAGTCCGGTGAAGAGTCATCGTAGAACCGCTCTCAGACCCGGCGAACGGATGAATCTCTGCCGGTAAAACGGTATTGGCTCCGCATCAGGGATGCGAGGATATCCGCGCCGGACAAGCCCCATGGGGGCTTCAATTAATCAGGCGTCTTTTACCTTTGCCTGCTCGATGGTCACAAGTCATTCGGCGAAGCGTTTCTTGAGGTAGTACTTGACATTGTATCGCTGATTATAGGAGAGGCTGCTGCCGATCACGCCCCCTCTTTCCACCTCTGCCCTGATCTGATCAATGCCCTCTTGATCAAGTTCTGTATCTGCGAAGGGGCATGATTCGCAAACGATTTGCTCCTGGAATATCTTTTTGCCTTTGTCATAGGCGTTGGAGAAGAAGCCTTGGCTGCTGTCGTAGTCATTGCCATTACCGCCTGAGGAACCGTCCCCGGAGTTACCACCGCCGCCATCGCCTGATGCAAACAAAGATGGCGTAGAAAATGCAAAAAAGGCAATAAGCACAATGTTCAGCAATTTTTGTCTCATCGTCATGATGGGCCTCAATGGGTAGATTCGATGTCCAGGATTTCAGTGTTTTGGAATATGCGTTCAGTATGCATTGCTGGCTGATTCAAGTCAATCATCTTCCAGGAACCGGGCGTGCCTGATATTGTTATCCAGGAATGAATCCAATAGTGAGTCAATGGTCTTAGGGACCCTGCTGAAATACACTGCTCAATACATTCAGACGGAATACCGGATCGAGTGGCCCGGATACGGTCATATTGGGTTGAATATGTTTCATGCGTCATTCCGGCACTTTTCCCTGGAGGACGTGCATCAGCATATTAATGCCTATACACCATAATCGTTAATGTTGAAAAATTAATAATGATTACTATAATTATCATAAATAGCCATATTGGTAATTATAGTGTTTAACAAAGAATCAAAAGACAACCGGTCTGCTGTTGTTTTCCCAAGAATCGATGCCTGTTGGAACAGCTGGGCGAAAACATCAAATTTGCACGCAAGCGCAGAGGCTACACTCAGGTATTGATTTCCGAGCGCACAGGGCTCAGTCGCCTGACCATTCGTAGGATTGAAAGGGGTGATCCCGGCGTTTCCATTGGCCATTATCTTTCTGTGCTAAGCGTCCTTGGTCTTGCTGGTGACCTGGCCAATGTCGCATTGGACGATGAACTGGGCCACAAGCTATAGGATATCAAACTCATGGGCAGGAAATCAGGAAGGCTATCGTGAATACGGAAATCTTTGTCTATGCAGACTGGGAGGCGCTCGAAAAACCCGCACTTGTTGGGATGCTTCGCTCGTCTACCGTGTGAAATAAAGAGCATTTCAGTTTCAGTTATGACAATGACTGGCTCCATCCCCTTATTCACGGCAAATTGACCCTGAACTCGTTCTCTATTCCGGCCAACAGCATAGCGAGAAAGATGAAAATTTCCGGGTCTTTCTTGATTCCTGTCCAGACCGCTGGGGGCGTATGCTGATGAAGCGGCGCGAGGCAATTCATGCCCGCGAGGAAATGCGCCGTCCCAGAGACCTGAGTGAAATCGATTACCTGCTAGGCGTACACGACCTTCATCGGGCTGGCGCACTGAGATTCAAGCGCGAACTGGAAGGGCCATTTCTGGATGATGATGAACGTTTTGCTGCACCACCACTCTCATCTTTGCGTGAACTTGAGCAGGCAGCCAGACAAGTGGATGCAGGAAGCAACAGTGATGATCCAGACAGCCTGAAATGGATCTAGATGCTCATGACGCCGGGCGCCTCGTTGGGGGGTGCACGACCCAAAGCGGGCGTGATTGATGAAAACGGGCATCCATGGATTGCAAAGTTCCCCAGTCGACATGACGATTATGACATGGCTGCCTGGGAGTACGTCGCATATATGCTCGCTATTGGTGCCGGAGTAGACATGGCGGAAAGCCGAATTGAGAAGTTTGGCAGTCACCATCATACCTTCCTCACCAAGCGTTTTGACCGTTTCGGGCAAAATCGCCTTCATTTCGCCTCGGCGATGACTCAGCTTGGCTATTACGATGGCGATGATGAAGCCAGCTATCTGGAGCTTGCGCAATTTCTGACCGACCTCGGCGCAAACACCAAAGAAGACCTTGCCCAGTTATGGCGCCGCATTGTGTTTTACATCGCCATTTCAAATTCAGATGATCATCTCCGAAACCACGGATTCATATACAACCAGAAGGGCTGGCTGCTGTCTCCGGCATATGACATTAACCCGGTTACAACTGCGAATGGATTGCACCTCAATGTAACAGATAGCGATAACGTTCTGGACTATGAACTGGCAATGGAAGTCATCGATTTTTTTTCAACTCAGTAGTAGACAGGCAACGAAAATCAAAGGGAATATAAAGAAAGGTTGAAACGGGTATTAGAGGTGGTTAGAATGCGGGGATGGAAAATACGCGGAAACACTTGCTTCTGAGCGTTTGTTTGAAATTTTGGTACTGCTTGCCATGATGGGAATTTGGCGTTGGTTTAGTAGGAAAAAATAGGGTGAAAATAATGAATAAAATTATAATTTCTTTTGTGCTGTCGATATTAATACCGCCAGCATTCTCCGCTTGTTTTGATAGTTTACCACTTGGTCATTACGAGCTTGGTGGTTGGTCTGGACCTGCTGTTACTGATGATGCGACATGGTGGGAGGTATCCGGAACTGTTGGAACGAACGATCGCTATTCAACTCGAGAAGATATGGCGGCTGCAAGGGACAGCTTCATTAATCAGTGTTCGATCACTGGTAATCAAATGATAAAAGATGCCGAAAATCACCTGATCGCTCGAAAAAATTCTGCGGGAGCACGATTTGATGCTTCCTGCTCGTTTGGACCGACTTGTTCTGCTATTCGAGAAATTACGATAAAATACCAGCAAGACCAAATTGATGATGAAATTTCCGTGATGAAAGAATGGTTCACACAAAACATTAGTAATTGCCAGTTGAGTTTTCAAGGTTCTTACGAACATCTTGGTCCTCGTCTATGCAATTGATCACAACACGGTGTCCTGTGGCTTTTGCGAAACGATTAAGTGTGCGACTACTTGGTGTTTCTTTACCAGCTTCCAGTCGAGCAATGTAGGATTGTGATGTTTTCATGCGCACGGCCAGTTCATGTTGTGTCAACCCCGCGGTACTCCGTGCCCAGATGAATTGACTAGTAAGTGCAAACTCATCTTCTAATGCAACTAACTCAGCCATGTATTATGGGTCTTTGTGCCACTCTTCAAAGGCCAACTGAACGGGTATAGTCTTTTTTCTGCTCTTTTGTCATAGTGCCTCATTTGCTCTCTCTGAGGCAGTTTCGATTTTGTGTCTGGGTATCTTTTGGGTCTTGTTGGTAAAAACTCGCACAACGATAACACGTTTTTCAACAGCGGTCACGTCGATAGCCCGAGCAATTGCGTCCCTAACCTTGAGACGCATTTCCCAAAGCTTTCCCTCAAGATGCTTGATATATGGATCATGTACATGCTCAAGCCCGTTTGCCTGGATCAATCGAACAATATGCGCGAACTTTGCTCTGATGTCTTTCGGTCGCTTCTCTATTTCGGAAAAAACACAACATCGCAAGCGGTGTTCAAGTGTGTGGCTTGTGGTCATGCCGAACATGCGGACCTCAATGCAGGCCGCAATATTGACCTCCGGGATTGGGACATCTGCACGGCGAGAGGCGTTCACATTGGAGACCTCATTAACCCGTGAAAAGATAGATGAAGTGGCTTAATGTCAACCTTTATTTTTATAAATTTCCAAATCAAAGGTGAAGTGCTCGCCAGCGTTGGCAATTGGAGAGCCATGGCAGATACTGCCGGACTCGGCAGGAGTGAACAAAAGTTCATGGAGCCCGCGTTTAATCTATAGATCGATTTTTGGCCGCAGCGGATGTATGAGCACAAATCCATGAAGCCGGACCCACTTTTTAACAAGCCCCAATTCCAATATGAAGCGGGGAACCTAACGAGTTGGGAGTTGCTCTGGTGATTGTTTCGCTGGAAAATTGGAAAGCGCCAGATGGTGGTTGACAACCTGTGTTACTGATGACCATGGAGATTGATCATGGCTTTCCAGCGGCCAAGTTTGGACATGGAATGATTAGTCAGTAAGGATAAACCTCGCATAATCCATTCAAAACAGTTGTTGGTTTGTTGACCAGGAGAGTCAAGCTTACCTGTCAAAGTGCTTGTTGAGGTAATGCTTGACATTGAATCTCTGATTGTAGATGAGGTTGTTACCGGGCCATACAGTCCTGCTCCAGCTCCGCCTTTATTGTTTCAACACTCAGTCAAATTGTCGCCGGGTGTGGTCTTGTCAGGTCAATCCTTATGCACGAACCACCATACATTGATCCGTTGTTGGTGAAAATTTACCTCGCGAGTCAATAACCAGGGTGGCTGTTTCCAGAAGAGAATAATCCACACAGTCGTGATCCGTTGCAATAATCACGCAATCTACTCGCCTGACCGTCGATTCAATCCACTCAACAGAGTACATGCTTGATCCGGTTTCTGTGATATCACTCAGTTCAGAAACGTGGGGATCATGGTAGCTGATGGATGCTCCTTTTTCCGAGAGAGACCGAATCAGTTCGATTCCGGGAGACTCTCGAAGATCATCAATATTCTTCTTGTACGTTACTCCAAGAATCAGTATTTCGGATCCGTTGACTGGCTTGCCCAATAGGTTCAGTCCATGAATGGTTTTTTCCACTACGTAACTAGGCATGGAGGTATTGATTTCGCCGGCCAGTTCAATGAAACGGGTATGCAGTCCATACTCGCGGGCCTTCCAGGTCAGATAAAACGGATCGATGGGAATGCAGTGACCGCCCAATCCAGGACCGGGGTAAAAAGCCTTGAAGCCAAAAGGCTTGGTGGACGCTGCCCGGATCACTTCAAAGATGTCGATATCCATCTTTTCAGCAACGATCTTCAATTCATTGACCAGAGCAATGTTGACCGCCCGATACGTGTTCTCCAGAATCTTGGTCATTTCAGCTGCCCTGGTTGAACTGACTGGAACAACTTGCTGGGTAATGTGCGAGTAAAAATGCACTCCAGCCTCCAGACAGGCCTCAGTAACGCCCCCGCATACCTTGGGTATGGAAGTCGAAGCAAATTCGACATTGCCGGGATCCTCTCTCTCAGGCGAATAAACCAGAAAGAAATCTTCACCAACTGCTAACCCCATCTTGTTAACTGTCGGCAGCAGCAGCTCCTCAGTCGTCCCGGGGTAGGTGGTACTCTCAAGAGCAATCAATTGACCACTGTGCAAGTACGGTGACAAGGATTCAATGGCACCGGCAACGAAGCCCAGATCAGGCTCACGAAACTTGCTGAGTGGGGTTGGCACACAGAGTACGATTACATCCGCACCCGCTGCAGCCGCAAAGTCATCCGTGATTTGACAGGTTCCCCCGGTGATTGCCGCGTGCAGCTCATCAACATTGATATGGCCGATGTACGACTTACCACGATTCAGGGAATCGACTTTTGACAGGTCTGCATCAATACCAATGCATGGATAACCGCCATTCATGGCACTGATCAGCCTGGGCAGTCCCACATAGCCCAGGCCAACCACGCAGATTACGGCTGACCCATCGCTGATTTTGTCCAAGAGTGCCTGCTTCACGGAATTGGATATCCAGCTTTACCGGCGTTTGAGACGGTCTCCCGCATCGACATTTTGGCTCGCCAAGCTTCGCCGGATATCCTGAGGAGAACATTATGCAGGATTGATGTAATCTTTGTGGCAACCCTAAAATCCAGATAAGGATGCATCGGCAAGCTGAAAATACGCAATGAAACCTCTTCCGTAACTGGCAAATCCCCGGGCTTATAACCCAGATGGGCAAAGGCTTTGGATAAATGGCATGGAACCCGATAGTATACTTGTACAGGGATCCCCTGCTCTTCAATTGCTTCGATCATGGCCTCACGATGATCGGAAAGCACTGAGAACTGAGCCCAGGCACTGCTCATCCCACCTGGGATATAAGGGGTTTCAACAAGATCCTTTAGACACTGATCATAGACACCTGCAAGGCGTCTTCGTTTTCCAAGCTCATCGTCAAAGATTTCAAGTTTGGCAAGCAGTACCGCTGCCTGAATTGAGTCCATGCGGGCATTCAGCCCGATTCTTACATTGTCATATTTATTTTGGCCCATACCATGGATTCGCAAAGAGAGAATTTTCTCAGCCAGTGCATCATCGTCGGTAAATACTGCACCGCCATCTCCATAACACCCCAGCGGCTTGGCCGGAAAAAAACTGGTTGCCGAAATTTCTCCCAGGGAGCAGGAAGCTTGATTGCCATACTTTGCTCCGAAACTCTGTGCGGCGTCTTCAAGAACGAACAGGGCATGTTCCTTGGCAATTCGGTCAATCTCACGATAGTCAGCAGGCAGGCCAAACAGGTTGACCGGTAAAATGCCTCGGGGATTCAGGTCTCCGGATTGCTTGACTCGTTGAACTGCTTCCTCAAGCCGATCGGGGTCGATGTTGAAAGTTCGACTGTCAATATCGACAAATACCGGTGTTGCACCAAGCAGTGCAATCGCTTCTGCAGTCGCAAAGAAAGTGAAGGGCGTGGTGAATACTGCATCCCCGGGACCAACATCCCAGGCCATCAAACCTAACAATAGAGCATCCGTACCACTGGAGCAGGTGATCGCATGCTTTACATTGCAATAGTCAGAAAGCCGACTCTCCAGTTCAGCAATTTCCGGACCCATGACATAGGCTCCGTGGTGCAGAACTCGATCGATACCTGCGGCTATTTGGGGCTTTAGTCGCTCGTACTGGGTCTGTAGATCAATAAAGGGGATATTTATAACCATGTGATGCCCTGACAGGGAGATTATTTATCAAGGCAATTATAACGATTGGGCATTGAATCATTATCTGCAAATACATGTAGCAGAAAATTCTTGAACCACTGGCTTTGGATAGGGTCGGCGCTTGGCAGCAGCTGATCCTGCTCTGCACGGGTTTGAGCGCCGGGGTAGTCATAGAGTGCCCAGTCGGAATTCTGCCAGCGCCTGAAAATATCACCGCTGATTTCCGGATGGAATTGCAGTGCGTATACACGACTGCCATATCGAAAGGCCTGATTCTCAAAGATCTCTCCCTTGGCGAGTAATACTGCATCATCAGGCAAATCGAAATACTGCTTGTGAGCCTCTACCACATGCATGGGCTCGGGAAAAATTGATAACCCACGGGCAGTGGGCTTGATTGGGTAGTACCCGAATTCGCATAAGCTTTCATCGTGATATCCTACATGAGCACCCAGCACATGAGCGATCAACTGTCCACCAAGACAGATGCCGACCATTGGAAGATCATTGGCAAGTGCATTCTCAATCCACTTGAGTTCGTCCTTGAGATAGGGAAACTGATCAAGTTCGGTAACGTTTGGCTCGCCCCCGTAAATGACTGCACCGATAAAATCAGTATTGGCATTCGGCAACGAATCCCCCTTGAATGGACAACACAACTCAAGCTGGAATCCGGCTTCCTGAAGATAGATTGTGGCGAGATCATCACGCGGATTGTCATGATGATCAATTAGCAGGATCGTTTTATGAGGCATGTTGATTTCTGGTATTTCAGCATTTGTTGAATGATATACGCATTTGTGCGGTCAGGATTGTTCTATAGGTTGATGCAAAAGAACAGATTGTTTTTGATTCGATCGAATCCGGCAAAATACAGAAGAAGGGTGTTGAGGGAATTCATGGAGAATTTCATCTGCAGGAAATCGACAGTGTCGGCGTATTGCCGGAAGAAAACGCTATCTCGAAGGGCTTGGACTGATCTCGTAACGACCTATGCTCCAGAGGCTTCGGTCGCCCCTTCATGCCCATTACACACGCCAGAACATGTGAAAAGGGTCCTTAGGAGACTGACCTGAATTAATTTTCCACCTGACTGGGGCTGTGTTTCAAAATCCGGAGGGAACGTGCACCTGAACCTGAAGTGTTGACTGTCAAGATGCATGCGGCATCGTGGCCTGTCTTGACTAACTCGGGAGGCACATCTGAGCGGCATGGGAATCGTTTGCCGTTGGAAAGCTGGGAATTAAATTAGACCTGGATACTTAGCGTAGGATCCTGCCCCCTTTCCGGAGCCGACCCCTACAGGCATGTCGAGAGGATAATTGCGTAATACAGTTTGTTTAATGCTGGCGAACCCACACAACTGCTACTTTACAGGATCATTATCGACTGATAAAGTATGACCACCTTAATGACCAACTATACGCAAATCATGTTTTCGGTAAATCTGGCTCAAGCCAAGGCACGTCTTAGCGAAATACTGGACAAGGCAGAAGAGGGTCAGGAGGTGGTCATTACCCGCCGCGGCAAGGCCGTGGCCCAGGTCTCGGCAATCAGTTGTCCGAAAAAACCTGTTCCCCTCGAGAAACTTGCTGTCTTTCGGGACAAAATATCCCCGCAAGGCCGTCCTTCTTGCGAGACCTTGAGAGAGTTACGGGATGAAAGCTGGTAAACTACGTCCCAACAAGTACGCATGCGGTATTTTGATACCAGCTTTCTCGCACCCCTCGTTATACCAGAGGCAACGAGCATGGCTGTTTCTGATTCCGTCATGAAATTGCCGCCGGAGGACCTCGCAAGTCAGTCACTGGACCCTGGTCGAGTTCGTCTCGCTGCTGGCATGCAAGGTCAGAACCCGTGAGTTTGGCATGGCGGAAGCGCATGAAGTCAGGACCCAGTTCGAATCACTGGTCGAGACATCCTTTCTGGTCCTGCAACCCAATGCAGATGGCTACCATCTGGCCAGGAACCGGGGCAGCTCAATACCAGCCTGAAAGCCGCAGATGCCCTGCATCTGGCCATTGCCATGAATCATGGCGCAATGATGTCTACAGCCTAGACAGGTTGATGATCAAGGCAGGAAGGTCAGAGGGTTTGCCTGTGACAGACTTTCGAGCAGACCGCTAGCCTGCTCGCTCTGGAGAATTTTGAATCAGGAAATTCATTGCTTGAGACACAAGCCGCCCCGTGACTCACTGGTGAGACGCTTCTCGGTTTCTCCGTAAATCCTCGGTAGGTTTTCATCGACCCGGGCCTGCACTGCCTTCTCGCAGTCCCGACACAGGTACGTGGATTTCCTGCGGCGGCCATGATCCGGAAAGGGATGTGGGCAGTTCCTGACACTGCGAGCCGGTCGAAGGCACATGGCCAAGCATCCCGGCGTGTACTGCCTGCACAGCAATATCCTCGACTGGGATGCCGAGAGGATGCGGCGGACCTGCATGACCCTGACCAAGGTCGAGGCGGTGTTCCGGTGCCTGAAGTCGGAACTGGAACTGCGCCCCGTCTACCACCAGAAATCCAGGCGCACCGAGGGCCACCTGTTCATCTCGGTGCTGGCACCTGAGACGCTTCCGTTTCCCGCCAGCCGCTGGAGCCTGTCTTCAAAAAAATGGGAATTATATACAATAGTGGCGGAGGGTATAAATGAAAAAGGGCGGTCATTGTGCCGCCCTCTTGTTTGGCTGGGTAGGGTTGGCTAGCTGTTGGCCGATACACATTGATTGGCAGCCGCATCCCATCGTCTATCTGTTTGTACGTATTTGCAATTAAGGCATGACTGAACCAGAGAGGGAGAAGTCTCGGCAAAGCAGCCGCTGCTACCCGGCGTTGGTGCCCAAGGAGTGGATGGCGGATTCGGATCGGCGGGGGTTTTGAACCAAGCCACCGCGAATGGAATTTGAAAGTACGGGTGTTCGCTGTCGCCCGGATACATGGCCATGCAGTACTCCGTCTCCGGTTCTGTCCGAAGGGTTTGCGTCCACGCATTCAAGGGCATCGTCCCGTTGATGCCCTGTATCGCGGATTGTGGCGGCTGGGCGAAGCAAGCCGCTTGGCTCATTGCCCCATACTTCATGATATACGGCGGATTTATGGGGCAGTTGGCCTTATCCGTAACGCGGCTGTCGGAATCGCAAGTAACATCCACTATCTGTGAGATGTTCAGGCTGAAATCCGCGCTGTAGGTGATCTCCCATTCACGGTTGCTATTCAGCGTTGCGGTTGCGGGGAAAGTGAAACCGTCAGCCACACTGGTAATCGTCCCGGTCGTCTGCGCCCACACCGGCGCGGCCATCGCCACCAGCGCGGCGGCCAGCGTTGCTAATTTAGCGAGGGGGGGGGGGTAATATTGTTATTGAATTTCACTGTTATCCTCTTTTGTTCGTTTGTCGTTGTTATCATCCATCTGCAATTCTGTTTGCATTATGCCTGCTTAAATTCCAGAACTTCAATAATTGAGCATTCGTTCTTGATGTTTCCCGAGCTGTTAATGGATTGGCAAAGTTCGGCTTTCACGCGGCAACTATATGATGCATGCAATGGTCAATGACATTGCACCTTTCCATTTAGTAGCATAAGCACTTGGTTTTTATAAGTAACCGTGCCGCCAGGGCTGTCGCATTTATCACATTCGCCTGATCCCATTCACAACCTCACTTACGCCACTATTGTATAATTACAAGACAAATTATACAAGAAAGTTGACAGGTGAGCTGAGAAAGGCGGGAGTCTGCTTTCAGAGCAGGGCTTTTTGCATTGGTTGTCCGGTTATAGGTTCTGGAATGCAAAAGTACATTGTGCAAGAATGCAGGTTTTGGTGCATGGTATACTTATATGGAGTTTAAGTTATTTCGCAATGAATAGTGGGGTGTAAGTATGCTTTTGAAACTGAATGTCAATGGCCAGCAAATCGAGGTCGAGGCAGCTGAAGGGATGCCCCTGCTGTGGGTGCTGCGTGACAAGCTCAAGTTGACGGGCACGAAGTACGGATGTGGCGTAGCTTCCTGCGGAGCGTGCACGGTACATGTGGACGGTGTTCCAGTACGATCGTGCGTGATGTCTCCGCAAAATCTGGCAGATGCCGAAATTACGACTATTGAAGGACTTTCTTCCAGGCCGGGCCGGGCCGTGCAGCAGGCATGGGCCGAGCACAATGTGGTGCAGTGCGGCTATTGCCAGTCGGGACAAATCATGTCGGCGGCTGGACTTCTTGCTGCCAATTCCAGTCCGGATGTGAGCGAGATCGAGACACACATGTCGGGCAATGTCTGTCGTTGTGCGACCTATCAGCGCATCCGCTCCGCAGTGGCGCGTGCTGCCGAGATTTTGAAGGAGGAAAGCCAATGACTGCTACCTTGACTCGCAGGGATTTCCTGCAAGGCGCTTCTGCCGCGGTCGCAACCGCGCTCGTAGTCGGATACTCTCCCCGCGGTACACTGGCCGCGGCACCCAATGGCGACGGCAGTCTCACGCCTTTTGTGAAAATCGGTGCAGATGGCCAGATTGCCGTGATTGTCAAGCATTTCGAGATGGGGCAGGGTACCACTACCGGACTCCCGACCCTTGTTGCCGAGGAACTTGGCGTTGAACTGGATGAGGTGGCAGTCGAGTTTGCCCCCTCTGACGCAAAACTCTACGCGAATCTGTTTTTTGGCGGCTTTCAGGGTACCGGCGGCTCGACGGCATTGGCGAATTCCTTCATGCAGTACCGCAATGCCGGGGCCGCAGCCCGCGAGATGCTGCTGAACGCTGCAGCCCAGGCCTGGAATGTAGACCCGTCGACTCTGGACCTGTCGAATGGAATGATTTCCGGTGCCGGCCGACAGGCGCCGATTGCCGAATTCGTTTCTGTGGCTTCAACCATGGAAGTTCCTGCCGAGCCCCAGCTCAAGAGTCCGGATACTTTCAGGCTGATCGGCAATCCGAATACATCGCGTCGAGACAATGAGCCCAAGATCACCGGAACGGCCCAGTTTGCGATGGATGTCCAGCTGCCTGATCAGCTGGTTGCCGTCATCAAGCGCAGTCCCCGGTTTGGCGGGATGGTGGCTTCACTGGATTCATCAGAAGCCAGTGCGGTGCCGGGATTCGTCGATGCCGTGACCTTGCCGGCCGGGAACGGAGTCGTTGTCTATGCAGAAGACACCTGGGGAGCGTTGCAAGCGCGTGAGGCGATAGCGGTCGAATGGGATTTTGCCCTGGCGGAAAATCGCAGTTCGGATGAACTGGATTCAGCACTTCTCGCAGCAGTGAACGCTCCTCCCGATTTCGTCGCTAAAGAAGGCCCTGGACTGGAAGAAACATCAAGGCTTATCGATAATGCCGCACAGACGGTCGAGGCTGAATTCTATCTGCCTTGGCTTTGTCATGCTCCGATGGAGCCTCTGACCTGCACTATCGAGCCGACCGCTGACGGAGTCAGGCTCCACGACGGCTGTCAGTTCACGACCGGCTCGCATCAGGCGCTTGCAGCAGTGCTCGAATTGCCGATGGAGAATATCGAGATCAATACGGTATATGCCGGAGGATCTTTTGGCCGACGTGCCACCATGAGTGCAGACTACACCGTTGAAGCTGCTATTGCCTTCGCACTGAGCGGCCGATCGCGGCCTGTGAAGCTCGTCTGGTCGCGCGAGGACGATCTTTCAGGCGGTGCCTACCGGTCTGCATTTGCACACAAGGTCCGAGTCGGCCTTGATGCTGACGGACGCATGATCGCCTGGGATCACCGCATTGCCGGCAAGCCCATTTTCAAGGGGACACTGTTCGAGCAGGCATTCGTGCACAACGGAGTCGACCATTCATCTGTCGAGGGCGTGGCAGACACCCTCTACGGGATTCCCGGACAGTTCGTCGGCCTTACCGATTTCAATTCCGCCATAACGGTGAACTGGTGGCGTTCGGTCGGACATAGCCATACCGCCTATGTCATGGAGTCGGTGATGGACATGGCGGCGAAAGCCTCCGGGCGCGATCCGGTCGCCTGGCGGCTCGACCATCTTTCGGAAGGTTCGAAAGACCAGCAGAGGCTGGCCGGAGTTTTGCGTCTGGCGGCTGAGAAATCAGGCTGGGACCGTCCTCCTGCTCCGGGCCGGTCCCGCGGAGTTGCAGCGCATAAATCATTTAGCACGTATGCGGCGCAAGTCGTCGAGATATCCCGGGATGCCTCAGATTCCGTGAAGATTGAGAAGGTGACATGCGCGGTCGACTGCGGCATGGCGGTTAATCCCGATATTGTCAAGGCGCAGATTGAAGGCGGAATTGGCTATGGCATAGGCCATGTCATGCGCAACGAAATTACATTCGAAAACGGCAGTGTCATTCAATCGAATTTTCCCAATTACCAGCCGCTAAGAATATCGGATATTGGTGCCATCGAAGTCCATATTGTGGATTCACGGGAATCGCCGACTGGTATCGGTGAACCGGGCTTGCCGCCGTCCGGGCCGGCATTGGCCAACGCCATTGCCGTCGATGGGCCCCGTGTCACTCGATTGCCAATGGCCGCAAATGGAGTGCGCTTCGCCTGAGATCTTGTCTAGCTTGCGCCCGCCGGACTATAGCCCCTGGTTTCAGAATGTGCGGTTCCGGGCGGTACATGTCTGGTGACTGCGTTTACACCATCTAGAGGATGCATGTCATGCTGTCAGAGTATGACGTCAGATGCCAGCAGCACGAGAGCATGCGCTTCGATCAGAACCGGGTGACCGAAACCAGAGGCAGAATTGCTGATCGGTTGTCCTGGAGCCTGCAATGAGTCGAACGGATGCAGAATCATCCATCGCTGCCATCGTGCTTGCGGCCGGTCGCTCCACCCGCATGGATTGCGGGAACAAGCTGCTTGCAGATATTGACGGAAAGCCCATGCTGCATCGAACTCTCTCAGCGATCGAGGGCATATCTCTGCAACAAGTCGTCGTAGTTACCGGGTTTCAGTCGAATCAAATCAAGGAATCCATTTCACAGTACCCGGTCGGCATCGTCCACAATCCTCATTATCGCCAAGGCCTAAGTACGTCACTGCGGGCCGGCATTCTCTCATTGGCTGATTCGGTCAGCGCCGCAATCGTTTTTCTTGCCGACATGCCCGATCTCACCGCTGATGTGACCCAAAGGCTAGTCTATGCCCATTTGAATTCAGCAAGCAAGATCTGCATACCGGTTTTCTGCGCCAGGAGGGGGAATCCAATATTATGGCCAAGACAGTTTTTTGGAGATCTGGTTTCGATCAGGGGTGATGTTGGCGGTCGTCATTTGGTCCGGAAATTCAGCCGGCAGGTTCAGGAAGTGCCGGTACAGTCCAATTCCATCTTCAATGACATCGATACGTCGCAAGATCTGAGATTGCACTGCATCCGCCGTCTGCACGCCGTCAAGCCACTGGATTCGCATGAAAACCGGCGATGCTGAAGTTCTGCAGGCCGCAGTCGACTGGCTGGAGTCCGGGTATGCCGTGGAACTGGTCACACTGGTGGAAGCATGGGGATCCTCACCTCGTCCCGTGGGCTCCCTGGCAGCGGTGCGCAACGATGGAAAGCTGGTTGGATCGGTATCCGGTGGCTGTATCGAAAAGCAGCTTGCCACCCGGTTGCGGGGAAACGGGCAGACATCCGTCGTACAGCACGACATCAGTCACGATCAGGCAGTACGCTACGGCCTGCCCTGTGGCGGGTCGCTGAAGCTGGTCATGGAGCAGCTAGAGGATGCCATGCCATTGCGCAGCATATTGCGTGAACTCGAAGAGAGCCGGCTCGTCAGCCGGACGGTCGATCTTGAATCGGGCAAGGCCAGAATCGGACCTGCAGACAAAGGCGAGAGGCTCCGATTCAATGGCAGCACACTGACGAAGGTGTTCGGTCCGGTCCGAGGCTTGCTCCTGATCGGTGCCGGACAGCTATCGCGCCATGTCGCAGAATTAGCTTCTGTTCTGGATTATGACGTAACCGTTTGCGAGCCGCGAGAAAGTTTTGCGGACGTTTGGAACGTGCCTGGCACAAGGATTGACTCGCGCTCTCCAGACGAAGTGGTCAGGGAGCTGGCAAATGACCCGGCAATGGCAGTTCTGGCCCTGACTCATGATCCCAATCTTGATGATCTGGCCCTGATGGAGGCGCTAGATCGCGACATGGTCTATGTCGGTGCACTCGGTTCCAGACGCAGCAATGCATCACGGCGCAAGCGCCTTGGATTTTTGGGCTTGAGCGAAACCCAGCTTGACCGTCTGCACGGTCCGGTCGGTCTTGACATCGGTAGCCGGACACCGGCCGAAATTGCGGTCTCGATCATGGCGCAGGTAATCGCCGTGCGAAACGGCAAGACCTTTCCCCGGTAGAGGGAGCGCTCTCCCCAAAGTGCCCTGGCGATGAATACAGTCTCACCATGCACTTCCTCCAGCCAGCGGATGATGATCGCGCGGGCCGGCATCTTGAAATGCACTCCGGCGTTCAGCCATGCTGCAGTTCCGGGATTCTCCTGCCGGCAGGACCGGGCTAGCCTGTTGATCAAATCAGCAGGAAGGCAAATGAAGCCGGTTCAGCAGAAACGCGGTCATGGCTTGCCTCTCCAGATGCTGAATTCAACTGTGAAATTCTGGATCGTTCTGTGCCGGAACAAAACAGTGACTGCCCGGAAATGAACAGCACTCATGCCGACCTTCCTTTATGTGAATGGCTTCTGGACCATCGCTGCACGAGATGTAAATTGTCCGGGCCCCGATTGCGGCAAGCGCCTTCTCCAAATTCGGCCAGTTTAGCCTTGCGAAAATGCGGCATATCGCTTTTCCTCAAATACAATCTGGCTTTAATTGAGAAAACCCACCCGGATCCTGATTGCTTGCATTTCTTGAGTATACGAATTTGACGCCTTTCAGCCCATTTTAATTGAATGCCATGAACCATCCCAAGCCCAGCCTCGCAGTATTTGACTGTATAGATGCCCATACCTGCGGCAACCCGGTTCGCGTGGTGACCTCCAACCAGCCTGATTTATACGGCAGTACCATGCGCGAGAAGCGGCAGCACTTCATATCGGAATTCGACTGGATCCGTACCGGCTTGATGTATGAGCCCCGAGGGCATGACGCGATGTCCGGATCAATTCTCTATCCGCCAGCCAACTCAGAGCACGATCTCGGGGTCTTGTTTATTGAGGTAAGCGGAGCTCTGCCTATGTGCGGACACGGTGCAATCGGTACCGTAACCGTTGCAGTTGAAAGAGGTCTGGTCAAGCCCAAAACCCCGGGCTTGCTGAAACTCGATACACCAGCCGGTACGGTCATGGCAAGCTACAAGGCCGATGGGAACTATGTCGAATCGGTAACCCTTGAAAATGTCCCGGCATTTTTGCATTCTTCCGGACATGAAGTGAACATTCCCGGCCTTGGGCGACTCAAAATCGATGTCAGCTTTGGCGGCAACTTTTACGCCATTGTTGAACCGCAAACGGGCTATGCAGGCCTGGACTCCATGAGCATCGATGATATTCGCCGCTATAGCCTCGAGGTTCGCAAGCGAGCCAACGAGCTTGGGGAATTCGTTCATCCTGAAGATAAAACCATATGCGGCGTCAGTCATGTGATGTGGACTGACCATCCAAAACATCCTGAGGCCAGTATGCGCAACATCGTGTTCTACGGAGAGCGTGGAATTGATCGCTCGCCCTGCGGAACCGGAACCTGTGCACGAATGGCACAGCTGACCGCCCGGGGTGACTTGAAAATCGGAGAGAAGTTTATCCATGAAAGCGTCATCGGCAGCCTGTTCACGGGCTATGCGACGAAAAAGACCTGGATTGGAACTCTTGAAGCGATCGTTCCAACTGTCGCAGGGTGGTCCCGAATCACCGGCCAGAACCAGATCATGATCGATGAACGAGACCCTTATGCACTAGGCTTCATCCTAGCCTGACCAGTTCCCGGACCTTTGGTCAAAAATGGCACAAACATCATAAACCGTTTTAGTCTTGTGATTACAATACCGCACTGATCAACGGATCAGGTGCGCTGATCGACAAGACTCAAATCCACAATACGACTTATGACAAACCCTGACCCGCCTTTTACGAAAATCGAATACGATCGAAGAATTCGTCTGACCCGGCAAGCAATGAATGAACAGGAAGTCGAGGTTCTTTTCATTACCGATCCATCCAATCAGGCCTGGCTAACTGGATACGATGGGTGGTCATTCTATGTCCACCAGGGAGTCATTCTTGGGTTGGAGGGCGATCCTGTCTGGTGGGGCCGCACCATGGATGCCAATGGGGCTCACAGGACGGTTTGGATGGATGCCGAGTCCATACTGGCTTATGCGGACCACTATGTCATGTCAGCCACGCATCACCCCATGACCGATTTGGCGGATCATCTGGTTCGACTTGGATATGCAACATCCCGGATCGGCGTAGAAATGGAGAACTACTACTATTCTGCGAAAGCCCATCAGGTTCTGACTTCATGCCTGCAGGGTGCAGTATTCAAGGACGCAACGGCACTGGTTAACTGGCAAAGGGTGGTCAAGTCAGAAGAGGAGATCGGGTTCATGCGACGAGCAGCCAGCATTGCAGAAGAAGTCGTCATGACTGCGATTGATGAGGCACAGCCCGGCAAGCCCAAGAACGAGCTGGTCGGCGACATTCTGAAAGCCGCTGCCTACGGGGTTGATGGTGCATGGGGCGATTATCCAGCGATTGTGCCGATGGTTCCTTCCGGAATTGATGCAAGTGCTGCACACCTCACCTGGAACGGTGATCCGATGAAATGCGGTCAGGCGACCTTCTTCGAGCTGGCCGGGTGTTATCGGCGATATCATGCGCCGCTTTGCCGGACCGTGTTTCTGGGCCATCCGCCAAAAAGCATGACGAATGCATCGGCTGCCCTTGCCTGCGGCATTGAAGCAGGCATTGATATTGCTCGTGCAGGAAATCGTGCATCCGATATTGCATATGCCCTGCATCAGGAATTGAGCAAGGCGGGCATAGACCGAACTGGGCGTTGCGGGTACA
Source organism: Gammaproteobacteria bacterium (assembly GCA_026709505.1). Lineage (GTDB taxonomy): Bacteria > Pseudomonadota > Gammaproteobacteria > Arenicellales > Poriferihabitantaceae > Poriferihabitans. The sequence goes on from JAPOSW010000091.1 coordinate 19,404, forward strand.
GTATTGGGCTCAGCTATCCTCCGGACTGGGGAGAGAGGACCATCTCGCTTCGGCCTGAGGATCAGACAATTCTGGAGCCCGGCATGACGCTGCATTTCATGCCGGGTCTATGGATGGACGACTGGGGCATCGAAATCACCGAACCGATCTTGATCAAGCCCGAAGGCCCGGCTGAGGCTTTCTGCAGCATTGAACGCAAACTCTTCATCAAGCAGTAGGCCATGACTGCTCTGGATCAGACCGTCGAGATGCTGGGGACGTTGGTTAGGTTTCCGACCGTTTCGGCGAACAGCAATCTGGACATGATCAGTTTTCTGGCAGAAGTGCTGGAAAGTGCAAAGGCAAGAGTACGCGTTTACCATGATGAGACGGGAAACAAGGCGAACCTGTTTGCAACGATTGGCCCCGAAGAGCAGGGAGGAATCGTTCTGGCTGGCCATAGCGATGTTGTACCCGTTGCCGATCAGGCCTGGACGGCCGATCCATTTCAAATGAAGGAAGAGCACGGCCGCCTGTTTGGTCGAGGTACCTGTGACATGAAAGGCTTCATTGCAGCAGCAGTTACCATGGCTCCTGAATTCTCAAAATTTGCAAAACGCCGCCCCATTCACTTTGCCTTTACCTACGACGAAGAAGTCGGCTGTTTCGGAGCCAAGGCGCTGATCGAATGCCTTAAACAGGAAGGAATCAGCCCCAGGGTGGCGATAGTCGGAGAGCCGACTTCGATGCGCGTGATTGACGGACACAAGGGGTGTTATGAATATTCTGCCCACTTTCGTGGCCAGGGGGGTCATGGCTCATTGCCGGATAGAGGAGTGAATGCGGTTGAATATGCCGCACAGTATGTTCATGAACTGGTGAACATCAAGAAGCAGCTTGAAAAGCGTGCGCCAAAAGATAGTCTCTATGATCCCCCATGGACAACCATCAACACAGGACGGTTCAATGGTGGGGTTGCCCGAAATGTCGTTCCCGACAAGGCCAGCGTCGAATGGGAAATGCGGCCGGTGTGCGATGAAGACGCTGATTTTGTGAAGTCCAGGCTGCAGCAGTTTTGCGATCATGACCTGCTGCCAAAAATGCGTACAGTGTTTCCACAGGCCAGCATTGACCTTGAAATTGTTTCGGAAATCGAGGATTTTGAACCTGCCGGGCAAAATGAGGCAAAGGAGATTCTTGCCGAGTTGACGGGTTCAGACGAGTCGGATCTCGTCTCGTTTGGCACGGAAGCCGGAATTTACCAGTCCATGGGCATGAATGTCGCTGTTTGCGGCCCGGGTTCAGTCGATCAAGCGCACAAGCCGGACGAATATGTGACCATGGAGCAAATGGATTCCTGCCTCAAAATGCTGGGAGGCTTGACTCGTAAACTGCAGGATCGGCCTGATTGATGGTCGAGTCCGGACAGTTTGGGGATAGCGGTGATTCGCCCTCTTGATGCGCCAATGGTCAATCAGGAAAACATGCTATGTCCATCCTTGTGGCCACAGCCCAAAAAAACTGTTGCATACTGGGCCCGCTTAATACAATATCCGTATTTCTCGCAAAATGAATTTTCTGCACAAGTTTAGCAGGAGCATTGATGACTTCACTTCACCCGCAACAGCGCAGCTTGCGTGAACAGGCCAGGACTCTGGCCATGCAGTGCTTCAGGGATCGTGCCAGGGAAATTGATCGAAGCGAAGCATACCCATGGCACAATGTCGATGCTCTGGTCAAACAGGGCTTCATGGGCATGACGATACCTGAAGAATACGGCGGGCAGGGCGCAAGCTATCTTGATGCCGTTCTGGTGGTTGAAGAAGTGGCCAAAGTCTGTGGTGTGACTGCACGGATCGTGGTTGAAGGAAACATGGGTGCAATCGGCGCCATCATGAAGTATGGAAGTGAGGAGCAGAAACAACTCGCCGCGCAACTGGTGCTCACGGGCGACAAGCCGGCAATCTGCATCACGGAGCCGGAAGCCGGTAGCGCAGCAACCCAAATGACCACCAAAGCCGTCAAGCAGGGCAACCGCTATATTATCAATGGAAAAAAGCACTGGATAACCGGAGGAGGAGTCTCCAATCTGCATCTGGTTTTTGCAAAGGTAATCGACGGTGGCGAAGAGCTTGGGATCGGCGGGTTTATTGTCGTCAGAGAGGAGTCCAGTGGATTGGTGATCGGGGATCGCGAGCCCTCCATGGGCCTGCGGGGCATCCCCGAAACCGAAGTGTGCTTCAAGGACCTTGACGTGCATGAAAGCCGCATGCTCAAGACTCCTGATGGATTGAAGAGAGGCTTTGCAAGTCTCATGAATGCCTACAACTCCCAACGCGTGGGTGCTGCGACAGTAGCTTTGGGTATCGCAGCAGGCGCCTATGAAGAAGCCCTGGCTTACGCAAAAACCCGGGAGCAGTTCGGTCGGCCCATAGCCGAGTTTCAGGGCTTGCAGTGGATGCTGGCCGACATGTCAATCCAGCTCGAAGCTTCTCGTGCCATGATTTATCAGGCGGCAGCGAGTGCCGGGGATGGTTTTCCGGACCGGCTCATGGCGGCTCAAGCCAAAGTGCTTGCATCGGAGACGGCAATCCGGGTTTCCAACGATGCACTGCAGATTTTCGGAGCCGCGGGGTATTCCCGCAATCGTCCGCTTGAACGGATGGTCCGTGACGCCCGCATGTTTGCAATCGGAGGCGGCACAGCACAGATACTGAGAACTCAAATCGCAGGATCAATACTTGATATGAAAGTCCCGCAGACGCGAGACGGCTATCTGAATCCCGCCTGAAAATTCAGCCTAAGTCCAATGGAAACCTATCAGGATAATCAGGGACTGGAATATTCCGCCAGCAGTTCAGGCAGTATCGAACAGTTCGAGCAGCTGACATTGAGTTTCATGGGCTACAAGCCAGACGTCGGAGCGAAGCTGAAAGCCCTGCTGAAGGAAGACCCGGATATGCCAATGGGTCTCTGCATGAAGGGGTACCTCGCAAAAATGATGGGGATTAAAGGCCTCCATCAGCGGGCTCTTGCAGTTCTGGAAACCCTGGCCGGCGAAGAATACAATCATCTGGGTCACCGTGAATCACTGCACATCAAGGCGCTCGAAGCCTGGTGTAATGGAAATCTGGATAAAACAGTCGGCATCTGGGAGGAAATCCTGCTTCATTATCCGCTTGACTGCATTGCCTTGAGGCTCGCCTACTTCAATCATTTCTATAGCGGAGATGGACGGCGTATGCGAGATTCGCTGATGCGTGTACTTCCTTACTGGGCCCCCGCATCCCCACATTACGGTTATGTCCTCGGGCTGTATTCTTTTGCACTGGAAGAGTGTGGCGAATTTGAACTGGCAGAACGCCATGGCCGAGAAGCAGTGAAGATCAACCCCAAAGATGCGTGGTCAGTGCATGCCGTTGCCCACGTCATGGAATCACAGGAGCGCCACCAGGAAGGCATTGACTGGATCGTTAGTCTGGAACCGCACTGGTCAACAGTGAACAATTTCCGGTTTCATCTTCATTGGCACCAGTGCCTGTTCCATCTCGAGCGGGGAGAACACGAGCATGTCCTCAGCATCCATGATCAATCGCTGGTATCGGATCTGGATTCGGACTTTTACCTGGATTTGTGTAATGCGGCATCCCTGCTTTGGAGGCTTGAATTACATGGAGTTGACATTGGCGAGCGCTGGCAGGTTTTGCTGGAGGCCGCAAAACGCCGTATTGAAGACCGTGACCTGGTTTTCGCATCGCTTCACTACTTGATGGTTTTGGTCGCCGCCGGAGACCTTCAATCGGTCAAGAGCATGATGGATGAATTGAGGCAATGGGCCGATTCGGGCGATACTCAGGGGCAGATTATGCATCGAGTTGGCATGGCTTTGGCCAACGCCTTGATCGATATCCGGCAAGGCAGGCCTGGTCTGGCATTCCGGAGTCTGACCGACGCCCGCTATGAGGTAGACTTGATTGGCGGCAGCATTGCCCAAAGGGACTTGTTCAATATGGTGCTCCTTGATGCCGCTGGCCAGGCATGCCAGCATCTGGAAATGCGGGCTCTCGGAGCAGAACGGACAGCACTTCGCCCCCGCTCACGATGGGCATGGCAACAGTATGGGCAGGCCCTTCAGCATACACGGGACCAGGCCAGGGCAAGCGAAGCGTTCGATCAAGCCTCGCATCTTTATACGGACTTCCACGATTAGTTGCTGTCAATGCGCCTCTTAATCAGTTTTGCGGCGCTGTTTCTGTCAATCTCGCTGCTGCAATTGAGCTCGGGCGCTATCGGCCCCCTTGATGCCCTGGCTGGTCTCAATAACGGATTCTCGAAAGCAGCCATTGGGCTGATGGGATCGGCTCATTTTCTTGGATTCTTTGTCGGCTGCTGGTGGGCGCCAAGGCTTCTCGGCAAGGTTGGCCATGCTCGTACTTTTGCGATTTTTTCAGCACTTGGAGCCATTGGCGCCATTGCCCATCCCCTGATTCCGGATCCCAATGTATGGGCTGGGTTGCGGATTCTTACGGGGCTGTGTGTAGCTGGGTGCTATACCGTTGTTGAAGCCTGGTTTCAGGCAAAACTGAACAAGCATAATCGCGGCCGCGTGATGGGGGTCTACCGCGCGGTAGACATCGTTGCATCTTCGGGCGCTCAGCTGATGATCGGTTTTCTTGATCCGGTCTCCTATGTCTCCTACAACATTCTGGCGATCATGTGCTGCACATGCCTGCTGCCCCTTGCCTTGACAACCTCACCGCAGCCGGTCACTCCAGAGGCCCCTAGGCTGAAACCGATTGCCACCATCTTGCTCTCTCCGCTCGGTGCGGCAGGAGTGCTGGTTGCAGGCCTGACTTCGTCTGCTTTCAGGATGGTCGGTCCGCTGTATGCTCAGGAAATTTCCCTGACAGCGACCCAGACCGGGTACTTTCTGGCAACGGTAATGCTGGGGGGCGCATTGGCGCAGTATCCAGCCGGCTGGCTCGCAGACCGCTATGATCGCAGGCAGGTTCTGCTGGGCCTGTCATTGATGAGTGCGCTGGTCTGTTTCCCCCTGGCGTGGATTGGCCAGACGACATTTTTCCTGATTATCACCGGGGCGATATTGTTCGGGGTCGCAACATGGCCGATATTTTCAGTATCAGCGGCGCACACCAATGACTTTGCCGACCCGGAAAAGTCAGTTGAAGTGAATGCATCGTTGATGTTCATTTACGGGGTTGGAGCAATATTCAGTCCCCTGATCGCATCGGTATTTCTTGATCGATTTGGGCCATCTTCGTTTTACATCTTCATCGGATGTGCCCATGTCTCTCTACTGGCATACAGTATTTATCGCAGGCGCAAAGGGCGTACCGTCAAAAACCGAACCCGGTATACGATTTTTCCGAGAACCTCTTTCCAGATTGGCAGGCTGCTGCGGCGAGACCCAAGAAAAGACGGAGAATCAGCCGTCAAAGAGCATTGACTTTCTGGCTTATGATCAGAGAGGCGTCTTTATATTGGCGTAGCCACATCGGAAAGCGGGTTTGCTTCGACAGTCGAGGCGCTGGCATTTACCGCATCCTGACATGGAGAATGTGGACCCACTCGTTCAAGCCGAAAATCGATCGGACAAGGAGAATCTGGTTCGCATCGCTTTGGCAAAACTCCCTCTGATGAACCGAGATATGCCACTTTTCATCCATTCTTGACTCGGCCGGATGCAGCAGCAGGCCATAGCTGTCCTGATCAAGGGTTGTTGACTATCCCGGCGATACACGGATGGCTAGCGCCGGTTACAGAAGGCATTGTCGAGGCAAGCCCCCGAGTTGTCTGATACCCCATCCAGGCAAAAGCGGCCGCCTCAACCCATTTGGGACCCACCGCCAGGCTCTGGGTGCTGAGTACTTTTGCCCGACATCTTTGACCGAGCTGCCTCATGAGGCCAGCATTCAATGCGCCGCCACCGCAAATGTAGACAGTATCGATTTTGGGCTCAAGCTGGTTCACTGTCTCGCTGATGGTGTGTACCGTGAGAGCAGACAGGCTGGTCAATACATCCCTCGGGATAATCTCTGCGCTTCCATTCCATTTATTGATCTTCTTGTCCAGCCAGCCCATATTGAACAGCTCAACACCCGTGCTTTTTGGCCATGGCTTGGCGAAGTAGTCTTCATCCAGCAGGATCTCCAGCAATTCCGGTTGTGGACTGCCAGACTCGGCAATTTGTCCATCTGCATCAAACGCGCATGAAAAATGCCGCCTGCACCAGCTATCCATCAAGGTATTGCCCGGGCCAATATCAAAGCCAGTCACATGGCTGTTCTGATCTTTCGGCAGGACAGTGATATTGGAGATTCCGCCGATATTGATGATGGCACGCTGCTCTTCGGATGAGCGAAAGGCGGCAGCATGGAATCCCGGTGCAAGAGGTGCGCCCTGTCCGCCAGCACGCATATCCTCAGAGCGAAAGTCAGTCACGACAGGAATGCCGGTCTGCTTGGCAATGGCCTTGCCGTCCGCGAGTTGCACAGTGAAGGATGGGTTGCTATCGGGGCTGTGATGCACGGTCTGTCCATGGCATCCGATTACGCGGGTTGATGCCGAGGGGATTTTATCGAGCAGCTTTCTGGAGACCGCCGTGAAGAGTTCAGTCAGCTGTACTTCGATTTCCCGTGCTTCGGAGCGGCTGTGGATTTTCTGGCTGCAAACATCACGCACTGATTGACGCAAGGTTTCCGGGTAGGGCAGGGTTTCGGTTGCGACGAGGCTGAATCCGTTGTTGTCGATTTGCAATACAACGCCGTCAATTCCGTCGGCACTGGTGCCGGACATCAGCCCCATGGCATGGATGGGCATTTCAGGTTCACCGGTCATTTAGCGGGCAGGCGAGGCTGACTGTCAGTCTGACAGGATCGGATATTGAGAGGCGAAATGTCAAATTCTGCAAGTCAAGCGACTTCACATATTGTCCAATGGCCGAATGGGCTGGTCAATGCCTGCCCTGCGCAAGCTGTTGTCCCTTCGAACATGCGGCCTGATTCATCGACTGGTTGCGACTTGAATTGGCTCCTGCGAGGAAAATTGACGGAGAGTATCTGCGGCGAGGGTGTTGAACTCTGGCATGAACTTGTCCTTGACTTTCTTGGCGTTCGGGAGTTTTACGGTAACCGCATTCTGATGGATGCCATCGACCTGGAACTCATAGTGAAGATGCGGCCCGGTTGACAGTCCGGTACTTCCAACATAGCCGATAATTTCGCCTTGCCTTACTTTCGTTCCGGGCTTGACCCCCCTGGCAATTTTACTCAGGTGCGCATAGAGGGATTGATATTTATCACTGTGCTTGATGACTACAGTGATTCCATAGCCATTCATGTGCTTGGCCTTGACCACTCGTCCATCGCCCGTTGACATCACGGGTGTTCCCAATGGAGCGCTGTAGTCAACGCCACGATGCGGCTTCCATTCCTTGGTGATCGGGTGCAGCCGTTTTGGGCTGAAGTGGGAGGAGACGGTGGCAAATTCGAGTGGTGATCGCAAAAACCCAAAACTCAGGCTCTGGCCATCGGGTGAATAGTAGTCGGTATGCCCGTCTGGATCGGTATATCGAATTGCATGGATCTTGTCTTCTGACAAGTCAATCTCTGCAGCAATCAGGCTGCCGGTTCCGATTCTCTCGCCATCCCGGTACAGCTCCTCATAGATGATCGAGAATTCATCTTGTCGATGGATGTCTCGATAAAAGTCGATTTTCCGCTGGTAGACCCTGATCAGGTCATTGATTATGGCGCTGGGGATGTTGTTGGACCTGGCGGTTTGAAAGACACTGTTACTGATTGTCCCTCTGAATGACCGAACCTTGATGTCAGGAATGTGGTTAAGAATGATGGATTGATAAATCCCCGTTTCCTTGTCTCGGCTTATTTCGAGTGTCTCGAGAGGCAGATGTGCATACTGAATGGTATCAAGCTGCTGCTCGGAGTCCAGCTGAAAGCGGATGGCATTGCCCGGCTTGATCCTGTGCAAAATTTCTGCTCCTTGAGCATTGGCGGCATTCAGGGCTTGCTGGTAGGAGAGGCCATTACGAAGAGAAATCCCGACGAAGGTATCGCCTTTTCGGACACGGTCTTCAATCCATCGCTGGGGTTCGGGAATATCAGGCTCAAAATCAGTTGAATATGCTGCATTTTGGAGTATGGGGAATTCCGAACCGGTTTGCGGGTCCGGAGAGAACCCGAGTGAATTATCCGGAAATGTTGAAGTCAGCTCAAGATGAGCGGTGGGGGATGAAGTCGAATTCGAGCCTTCTTCCGGTGCCAGAGACCCTGTGGAGCTATCTACAGGAGGCCTTGACTCAGCCGTGAAAACACTGGGCATGGTCAAGACTGTCGCAATGACTGCAACAAGCAGGGCAAAGAGTGAAACACTCAGTCCGCGAAGTCCTGCCAGGGTCATTGTTTTTGAAATCAGCAAGTCCGAATCCGTCAATCAGTTGGAAATGTCACTTCAGTACTGGTAGAGTCATCAAGAGATGCGCTGAGTGCCAATAGAAGCTATCTTAATTGTTTTATGGGCTTGGCGCAACATTGTATATTAATTCTGGATGAAGCCTGGCTTGATTTCAAGGCAGTGAGAAAAACCGCCCTAAAACTGAATTGACGTGCCAGAACTGGGCATGAGTGCCGATGGCAAGCGGTTGGCAATTCGGTCGTTTTTCGTACAGGATTGGCCTGATAATTCCGTCTTGCCTCGCGAAGAACTTTCATCAAGCTGCCTGTGATCAATATCAATGACTCTTCAAGTGGCTGTTCCGCGAAAAATGCGATTCTGTATATTCCATCCCCGTTTTCAAGCGGTCTCCCAGGATTTATCGAGTACCATGCAAGTAAGAATATCCTGTGCTTGCCATCGGGTGTTACACTACGGTTTCCGATACCTGCCGCGCCATGAGAAGGGCTTCTCGAAACAGACAATGAACGACAAGACAGCATACATCCCGCATGAGCAAGTCACGGAACTCAAGCGTGGCGCAGAAGAAATCCTGCTGGAGGAAGAATTACTCGAAAAACTGGAATCGGGGTCTCCACTACGGGTCAAAACCGGGTTTGATCCAACAGCCCCCGACCTGCATCTTGGGCATACTGTGCTCATCAACAAGATGCGCCAGTTTCAGAATTTTGGCCATGCCGTCATTTTCCTGATTGGGGACTTCACGGGAATGATTGGCGACCCGAGTGGCCGAAACACGACCCGGCCACCGCTTACGAGAGAGGACATCGACAAGAACGCTGAAACCTACAAGGAGCAGATATTCAAGATTCTCGATCCGGAATTAACCGAAATTCGTTTCAATTCAGAGTGGATGGCTCCTCTTGGTGCTGAAGGCATGATTCGACTCGCTTCGCGAATCACCATGGCAAGGATAGTCGAAAGAGACGATTTCAAGAAACGGCTGGCTGATAACCAGCCGATAGCCATCCACGAACTTCTCTACCCATTGGCTCAGGGCTATGACTCGGTAGCACTGAAATCCGATATTGAACTTGGCGGTACTGACCAGAAGTTTAATCTGCTGATGGGTAGAGAGCTCCAGAAACAATACGGAATGCCGCCTCAAACGGTACTGACTGTACCCCTTCTGGAAGGACTGGACGGAATCAAGAAAATGTCTAAAAGCCTGGACAACTGCATCGCACTCGAAGATCCCCCCAATGAAATGTTCGGCAAGATCATGTCTGTCTCGGATGAATTGATGTGGAGGTACTACGAATTGCTGAGCTTCAAGTCGGTATCGGAAATTGAAAAAATCCGGCAGCAAGTCAAGGATGGCGCGAACCCAAGAGATGCAAAAGTTGCTCTGGCGAGCGAGATAGCAGCTCGATTTCATGGGTCGGCCCAGGCGAAGCAGGCCCATGAAGGATTTGTGAGTCAGTTTGCAAAAGGCGTGGCTCCCGAAGATATGCCCCATGTACGGATTTCGTCGGATTGCAATGGCATATTGATGCCCGTACTTCTGAGGGATGCGGGCCTCGTTGAGTCTTCTACAGATGGCATGCGCATGATTCGTCAAGGCGCCGTCAAGGCTGATGGCGAGCGCATCACCGATACAAGGCATGTTGTGAAACCGGGCACCTGCAGCACCATTCAGGTGGGAAAAAGGAGATGGGCACGCATCGATGTCCAGCACTTGCCGGGAGAAAGCCGACAATGACGGGGTCCGATGAACTCGTGCATGAGGAATTCAAGGCGAATTTGCTGAAAGCGTGAGCATGGCTTATGGAGGACATGACGATCAGCTGGGCTGGCCAGCCTGAGCCGGAAAGGCAGCAATAGGCTCATGGAATGTCGAAACTTGAACTTGAGAAAGCAGCAGGCTGGCTCTATTCAGATGCATGCAAGCCGCTCCTCCCCCGGTATGTTAAACGCTATCGCCACTGTCCTGTTTGCCGGTATTGATCTCAAGCAAAGTCGATAATTGCCTGAAGGTTCTGCGAATTGATTCTCCATCCTAATTTCGATCCGGTTGCCATTTCCATTGGCCCTGTTTCCATTCACTGGTATGGACTGATGTACGTGGTCGGCTTTGCCGCGGGCTGGTGGATCGGATATCGAAGAGCCTCAAGACCTGAAAACAACTTTCAGCCACAGGAAGTGGGCGATTTACTGTTCCATGTCGCTCTGGGGGTCATTCTTGGAGGACGACTGGGCTACATGGTGTTTTATCAGACTGCGTCCTTGCTGGAACAGCCCTGGTCGGTTCTTGCAATCTGGGATGGCGGAATGTCATTCCATGGAGGGGTGATTGGCGTCATTGCTGCTTGTCTGTTATATGCCAGGCACAAGCGCCATCATCCCCTGGCGGTATTTGATTTTCTGGTGCCGCTGATACCGCCAGGCCTGTTTTTTGGACGCATCGGCAATTTCATCAATCAGGAATTATGGGGAAGAGTGACCGATGTACCCTGGGCCGTGCAATTTTATACAGCAGACCTGATGCCGCGGCATCCATCGCAAATTTATGAAGCGCTGCTGGAAGGGGCGGCATTATTCATGATCCTGATCTGGTTTGCTTCCAAGCCCCGCCCTTTAGGATCAGTGAGTGCAATGTTCCTGTTGGGTTACGGCGTGTTCCGATTCCTGGTTGAATTCTATCGAGAGCCTGACCTTCATTTGGGAACGATTGCATTCGACTGGCTGACCATGGGACAGCTGCTTTGCTTGCCGATGATTGTTCTCGGCATGGCATTAATGCTGAGAGCGTACAGATATTCAGGAAGCACCTGATTGATGTCTGGCCGGCCTTGGCTTGCGGGAAATGTCAAGGAACTTCGTGATTATCCCGGTTCGCTCTCCTGTATTGTGTTCTCAGTCAGCCAGCTTGGACAACAGCTGACGGGCCAAAGACAGCTGCTCTTCACCAAGTTCGGTATATCTGGCATGGCTCGCACCCCGAAAAACCTTGACCGCTGCACTGATTTCTCTGATAGCGCGAGCGGCGTTTTCCCGGTCTTTGCCCATTTCGGCCAGATGGCGTCGAGCCACCCCAAGATTTGCCATGGACATTGCCCAGCTCATCGGCATGGTTTCCCGCGTCCAGATTTTCAGGGTGTTTCGATAGGCTTCAACAGCGTTTTGCATGGTTTCAGTGTCATCCTCGCGTTCAGCAAGCTTCTGCAAGACTGTTCCGAGGTTGTTCTGGGTGACTGCCCATTGTTGGGGCAGTAGTTCCTCGGTCCGGACGGAAAGTGCACTGTTGTAGGCGGCTATGGCCTGCTCCAGCGTTCGGGGCCCCCGACGAAGCTCCCCGAGGGAACTCAAAGCGGTTCCCAGATTGAACATCGTGGCTGCCCAGTCAATAGGGCTGCTTGATTTTGTCCAGACCCGTAGTACTTCCTTGTAGGCGTCAACTGCCTGTTTCAGGATTTTTGCATCCTTGTTTTTCCGGCCCTGGGAATGAAGTACTGCGGCCATGTTATTGAGGGTTGAGGCCCTGTCATTGGGGTTGTTCCGTTCAGTCCTGTATTGAATGGCTTGACCAAAGGCTTCAATAGCCTGATTACAAAGCTCATCGTCCGACTGGCGCAGCCCAAGTGCCCCCAGTGCATTGCCGAGTCCATTCTGAACTGATGCCCAGACCGCTCCTGTTGTCTCAGGGTCGCAAAGCTCCAGAGCATTCTGATAGGCCTGAGCGGATTCCTCCAGGTATCGAGTCCCAGAGCGGCGTTGACCGATAACTCCGAGCAGCGTACCCAGAGTCTCAAGGGTTACTGCCTTCTGTTCTTTCCTGTTGTGCTGCCGGACCAGAATGAGGGCTTGTGCCCTCAGAAGCTCGACCGCATTCTGCAATGCTGAATCATTGTCAAACTCCCGTCCGAAATCTCCCAGCAACTGGGCTTCAAGGTGAAGCAGTTCCCACTTTTGCAGATCATCGATGCCGCCTGTTTCAGATCCCAGTCGACAAAATTCTGCACCAGAGAGATAGTCTTGCATGGCCGCCGAGGCCAGGGCATGGCATTCTCGAAGCCGTGCCGTGACCGAAGGCCCCACCGATTCAGCCATGCCCTGCAAATTCTGTAATTTTGAGGCAATTTGCTGAAGCGGGAAGCTGTTGCTGGAGTTCAGGAGGCGCTTGAGGCTACTGATGTCAAGCTTGAGACTGGAGTCTTGAAGTTCATGTTGACCGAGGTCGTCCAGCTTGCGTTCAAGAGTATCAAGATGCCTGCAGGATGCTTTGAGGAGGCCTGGAATTTGCGATGTCGCAGCTCCGGTTTTGCTGATGCATTCGAGAAGGACTTCAACCGCGGGTGTTGGCCGCTCAAGGCGCGGAAGAAGCGTATCGAGATTCTGCATCTGAAAATTGAAATGCGGAGGTCAACCCAGTGCAGAATCTTTGCAGTCAATTCGAGCATGGCCTGGCCAAGTGGCCAGCCATGCATGAATATGCGGAATGGCAGGACAGTCGATCATTGAGCGCGTAGCCTGCGTCCCTGCATTGCCGGCTTGGGGAAAGCCACTGAAAAAGGCTGTCTTCCCGGCTATCTTGACCGGTAGGCACGTTTAATCAACGATATGGTAAACCGGTGCCTTCTCCATGGTCCATTCACCGGATTCAGGGTTGCGGTGGGACAGGGTCAATACATGCCAGTTATCGTCGTCGAGTTTCATGTGGTCGCCACGATAGTAGTAGCCCGGCCATCGGGTTTCTTCCCGAAAGAGGGTATGCCGTACCACTGATTCGGAGGCAATAGCGCGGTGTTTCAGTTCCCAGGCCCGTTGCAGTTGATGCAGATCTTCGGCGCCAATGTGGTCAAGATCCTCGTGCAGGGTATGGAGCAATTGCAGGCCGCGGGTAAGCAGGGGCCCGTTGGTCATGTAGTTGTTGCTGATGCCTCCGGCATATTCGTCCATAAGCTTCTCTAGACGCTGAAGGCCATGGATTGGCAGTATGTAACTTGGGGATACAGTGCCGCCAACTATCTCGTTTCTGCCGATCTGGTAGTTCTCGAGAGGTTTGAAGATGGCTGTCTTCAGTTCCTGATACTGGCTTTCAGACACTTTGACGGGGTCCTTGCCATGATCTCTCACATACCGGACAGCTGCTTTTGCGGCCAGTCGACCTTCCGTAAACGAGCCGGACGAGAATGCATGAGCAGTGCCGCCCAATGCGTCACCCGCGCCGAACAACCCGTCGACGGTCATCATCCGGTTATAGCCCCAGTAGTATTCATCGGGAGAGACGTCTTCCGGTCCGCTTGCCCAGGCCCCTGAACAGGTAGCATGGGAACCCATGACATAGGGCTCGGATGTGGTCAATTCCGGATTGATGTACTTGGGGTCAATATCCTGAGAAGCCCAGACCACAGCCTGGCCGACGGTCATGCCGAGAAAGTTTTCCCAGCCGATGACTTCCTTGTGCGGGTCTTGAAATGCCTCTTTAGTGACCATGTGAATCGGTCCTCGACCTGCCTTCATCTCTTCAATGAACGCGTGGTTTCTGAGACAGGTCGGGGTGGGGTGATGATCGATATACTCGCCCACCAGGTTCTTGGTTTGCTCATACCACTTGGATTCGTACTCCTCGCCATAGGCGTTCTGCGTGTAGGTCTTGAGATGCAGGAAGTAGGCACCTACCGGGCCGTATCCGTCCTTGAAACGACACAGTACGATGCGGTTTTCCATCTGGGTCATTTTTGCGCCAGCCAGAATTGGCAATGCATATGCCGAAGCAGAACTCCAGGGTGCATACCAGGTCCTGCCCATGCCTTCGCCCACGGACCGCGGCTTGAAGATGTGGGATGCCCCGCCTGCTCCAACGATTACTGCCTTGGCACGGAATACATGGAAATCACCCGTGCGTACATTGAACCCAACTGCGCCGCCAATTCGATTGGGATGGCTTTCATCCATCAGAAGGTGGGTGACCATGATCCGGTTATAGATCTTGTCGGCAGACTTGCGGGCTGCTTCCGCAACAATCGGCTTGTAGCTCTCGCCGTGGATCATGATCTGCCATTTGCCTTCACGTTGATAGCGACCGGTTTCGGGATCTCGCATCAGAGGCAGGCCCCATTCCTCGAACTTATGAACTGTTGAGTCAACATGTCGGGCCATGTCGAAAGCGAGATCCTCTCTAACCATGCCCATGAGGTCGTTGCGGGCGTATCGGACGTGGTCTTCGGGCTGGTTTTCATCCCACTGCATGCCCATGTAGCAGTTGATCGCATACAGCCCCTGTGCAACCGCTCCGGAGCGGTCGATATTGGCTTTTTCGGCGACTACAATTTTGAGGTCACGGCCCCAGTAGCGCGCTTCATAGGCAGCACCCGTGCCGCCCATGCCCCCGCCGACAACAAGGATGTCGCAATCCTCGAATACAGTCTTGAATCCCATTAGTAGTAGACCCCCTGCTTGAATTTTGACTTGTCGATGGTCGGCAATCCGGTCTCGATATTGAGCGCATCCGGTTCATGGCAGAGCAGTTGATTTTCGAGTGCTTCGTTGTCAGGTACTGCGAAATCGGCAAGCCTGGGGATTTTTTCGCCCCAGGGCTGCGTGGTGATCGGCGAGACGAAGTTTTTCTCGCGTCCATCACGGAATTTGATGCGCCAGGAAATCGTGCCTTTCTCTTCTTCACGTCGAACCCTTACGCTGTGGCCGAGTGGCGCGAAATCAGCGTAGCCTCGGGCATCAATGGCATTCTGCGGGCAGGCTTTTACACAGGAGTAGCATTCCCAGCACATGTTGGGCTCGATGTTTACAGCACGTCGATACTTCTTGTCGATGTGCATGATGTCGGAAGGGCAGATGTCAACGCAATGGCCACAGCCATCGCAACGGGTCATATATACAAAAGTGGGCATGTCAGTTCTTGAGTGGGTTGTTGAGCTTTGGGTAGATTTCGACAGTCAAACCGGGCAGGTTCAGAATGGCACTTCAGTACTGGCGCGGCAGCTGGCGTTTGATGCCGATGCCAAACTGCGCAGGCTTGTCTGCCGGTTCAGGCAGATTGTTCCAGGTGCCGTTGGCTTCCGAGATGCGCTTCTCATAGGCAGCCGCTGGCTTGAAAAACATGTGGGCGAATTTTGACCATGGCACTCCACCGAACAGGGCCAGTGCAGAAGCGACAAACAGGAGGAAGAACAACCAGGACAGGAACACGCCCCCGGCACTCAGCGCAAGAGACCATGCCAGGGCAAACGTTGCACAGGCAACAAGAGAGACCACGAACAAGTCCGCAAGCATGAAGCGAAATGGCGAATTCCCTTCCGCTGCGACATCAACGCGAATAAAGAACCAGAACCAGTAGCCGCCCGCACAGACCATCAAGGCACCCAAGTGCCAGAGCAGGGGGAGAATGGCCGGAGTTGCAGACCTGCCATCGGCATAAGCAAAAATCATTATGCTGGTGCTAGCCACAAACAAGATGAATCCATACATGGTTAGCAGGTGCGCAATCCGGCGCCGGGCATTGCAGAATTCACCGGAGGCGAGCACATCGTGTGCAGCAGTGGCCAAGGCAATTTTGGCGGCTTCGCCACCTCCGATTAGCCGGTCGCTTGCGGACTTCGTCTTCTTCATGTTCTGGAAGAAGTATTTGGCGCTTTTCTTGTGAATGACGTCAAAGACGGTGCCTGCCACGACCAGCAGGATCATTGTGACCAGAAAGGTCTGCATTGCTGCCGGCGGTATGGTTGGGGATATTTCGGCGAATGGGTTGGTAGTTAGCATTGGAACAGGTGCCCAGTCAGAAGCGTTGGATTGGTAATGCATTCCATTATGTGCAATCATGCCATGCAACGCAATGGGATAGTTTTTTTATTCCATAAAGCGGCTTTATCTTTGCCCGGCATTGCCTGATTGAAACCGAAATACGCCATTATGCATTTCCCCGTCAGTTAGATCAAGGAACGGATATCAGCTCTGGGAATTTCGGACGCTTCGGATTTTAGAAATTCAGTTCTGGTCAGGATATTTTCGGTCAGCGTCTCGAAGTACTGCAAATCCGCTGCCGAGAAACGCGGCATTCTCTTGAGGCGGTTCATGATCACATCATTGGCCAGTTCACCGAGGACCTTATCTGCCAACTCGATCCGTAGCCTTGAAAGGAGTCGTGGCTGAATGCCACATTCCACGGCAAAGTCAGTCAACTGATAGGCATGAATATCTCCGGGTTCAAACTCTTCACCGATCGCCATCGCCAGGACATTCTTGAACTGTGGAAACATGGCGATATTGACAAGATCATATGCGGGAGTAAAGCAGGCGTTGTTCCTGTCAAAGAACAGGAGATACATTTTTACCATGACTATCGTAATTGTTTATCATCAAGTTGAATAGCTGCCAGTTTATCAGCCAAAGCCTGTTTTGAACCGGTGATGACAGGGTTTCACAAAACGCAAAAAGCTTTTTCATGCTGGCGCCCTCGCGAATGTGCAGGACATCCCTGCCATCTCCCAAGTTTCTCTCGTACTTGTAGTCTCTTGGCAGGTTAAGGGCTTGGCAACCATCAATGACGTGGCGTTTCGACACCGTTTGGGCTTGAGGATTAAGTTTACGGTCGAATCGCTTAACCAGTAATGATGGGTGATGGCCAAATCGCCTGAATTCTGTATCTGCTGTTGGCAATCCAGCAGCACTGGACAGTTTCATGCAGAAGAATTTGTTCAGCACGAGATTTGGACAGTCTTTCCTTTCAAATTTCAGGATATGGGTTGAGCATAGCGCACCTTCGCCAAGGCCGATCTGCTCATGCTCATTGACCAGGATGTTCATCTTGTCCTGAACGCCAGCCATGCTGAGCCTGGGCTTTTCATCCCAAATCAGCAGCCCGCTCACTTCTCTGTTGTCCAGACGAGCGGCTAGTTCATGATCCTCAATGAGCCTAAATCCCGGCTGTAGAGAATGACTTGTTTCGACTTGATTGCCGAAAAAGCGAAGGCGCCCGCAAGGTCACGTCCAATTACGCGAACTTGTGCATAGACATTTTTTTCAGATGCCCCCGAATATTCAGCCAGCAGTTTCCGGGATTCTCCTTCTGGGAGGGCATTATCCAGATAGTTGTATGCTCTTCAGGCTTATGGAGATGGTTTAGAGGCAAGCTGGGCGAGAGAGCAAAGCCATAATTGCGCCAGTCGTCGCTGTATTCCAGCTTGAGTAAATTTGTATGCTGATCCGCTGTCAAGCTCCCAATCACCTTTTCGCCATAGTAAATGTCCAATGCATAAGCTGAGGCGTTGATCGTCATGATTTCAAACCCACCCGTTCTCGGCGCTTGAGATGGCGGCACTGTCCTGAAGTTCCCTAGCACTCAGCTGAAGCCCCAAGCCATTCAGGACAGAAAATACAGCGGACAATGTGCAGTTGGCATTGCCATTCTCGATGCGGGATAGTGTATTGATGCCCACCCCGCAGAGGGCAGCGCAGTCGATCAGCCTGATCCCTAGCCCTGTCCGTCTGGCTCTAATCAGTTGCCCTAAAATTTCTGGATTAATGATAAACAGTGCACTGGGCATTTTCGAGGGCTTTACTTTTTTCGCCATGGTTAACTGCCAATAGAGATTAATTCACGATAGTCGGTGATTATACAGGATAGGCAGTCAACTTCACGTTTAATTCACCATATAAAGTGATTATATATGAAAATAGCCTGTTTGCTTCAATTGCTCGCCAATACAGGTGAATAATGAAACCGTTGTCCGGTCTGGAATCGAGATGCCATCTGAGCAACTCCGGAAAATTGCTCTGTCGAGAAAGCACCGGATTCAAGGCTTTTGTGCTGAAGCACGAGTCTGGGTTCCGATTGGCAATTTTGATTATCAATAAGTTGAATGTCCAATAACCGGGTAGTGGCTCAGTTTGAAAATCAGCCTGTTTTCTGGAAGACGAAACTGTTACAATGCCCGCAATTGCAGCAACTTGCGTCAAGCGATCCGGAGAAGGGAATGAAACAACCGAACAGATCCCCCCCAATGTCATTAACTTAAGCATTTTCAATCTCTAACAAGTGGTGTATCTGATGATTTTTGAGGTGTTTTAAGGTATTTTTTGGCTAATTCAACCATTTTTCCCTGCCAAGACCACGCAAATCCATGCCTAAAATGCAAATTATTCCTTAAGTTAATGACATTGCCCCCCCCCCCCCCTCGTAAATTAAGGGACTTATATACATAAGTTGACAAAAATGAATCTGCCTCTTCAAGTCCATGCAATGGATGCTGAAGTGGGGCA
>JAPOSW010000099.1 GCA_026709505.1 Gammaproteobacteria bacterium
CCTAAATTTAACTTAACCAAGCTGGAGAAAATTATGAAGTTACTTACAAAATGTCTAACCAAGGTTATCGTTGCTTCGATGATGCTTGCAAGCAGTCTAGCGGTTTTCGCACAGGAAGATCCTGGGCCTGAAATATCTAGACAGGCACTGGACGGGAAGCGAGTAGTCCTGATGCCTATGGCGATGGGCTTTGACTTGGCACAGGGCTGGGCTCACTACATAGGCAGAGAGGTAAGATACTGGGGCGGGATCTTCGAGACCCGTGATCCCAACTGGAGTGTTGAAGCTGGTTCGCAAGCTCTGACTGATGTCATAGCGAGTAAGCCAGATGTCATTATCGTCCATAACCCCGATCTTCGTTCCTACGTGAAATTGTTCAAACGAGCGCAAGAAGCCGGTATTTATGTCATACAGATTGATAACCGAAGCGCTTTTAACACCGATGCCTTTATCGGGAGCAACTGGGAGAAGCTTGGCGAGCTCGAAGCGACCGCAGCACTGCGTTTCTGCGGTGAAGGGACTTCAGGAAAAATCGGATTGATTCAGGGCGAACAGGTCAATGCATCGAGCATCGACCAATACAATGGAATCATGAATATCATCGATGCGAATGATTCCGTAGAGGTTGTGTCTAAACCCTATTCAGGATGGGATGCAACCAAAGCCCAGGAAGTCACGACAACCATGCTGCAGCAGCATCCGGATCTTTGCGCAATCATTGACTTTTGGGATGGCACTGCAACCGGAACTGCCGCGGCTATCCGGGCTGCCGGCAAGACCGGTCAGGTCAGATTGATCACAACCGGCGGCGGCGAAGAAGTTGCCTGTAAAATGCTTAATGAAGGCACTATCGATGCGATTGTCTCGACTGAAGTTCGAAAGCAGTCACAAGCGGTGAACGCAACCATCAAGACCCTGCTGCAAAGCGGTCTGCCCGCAGGAACCATGCAGCTGTTTCTGTATACGCATGAAGTCGTAACCACCAAGGATGATATTTATCCGGGTTTTTGCTGGAGTCTCGATAAAAACGCAGCTGATACTCGCGACACTCAGTAATTCAATTCAACCAGTGCCTGACTTCGACATCGAATCAGGCACTGGTTCGATGGGTCGTCAATCCCGTTGAAAGCCATGTCCGGGATTGACGAAGGGCTTGCATGGGTCTTGCATATGCACGGTCCATGGTTCAATGACTATTCATTTCCAGCATCCGCATAGAATCACGCTAGCCAATGCGCTCAAGAATCAATCTGAGCAAGCTCCGCTATAACTACATCCCGGATCACATTCTGGGTGAAGTGCTGACCAAGCGCTGGGCAGACAACATCGTTCCAATCACGGTGTTTGCCATTACCGTGGTGATATTGGCGAACCTGATTCCGGGATTTCTGTCGCCGCAGAGCTTGAGCGATGCCGGGCGGCAAATGGGTGAGTTTCTGATCATCGTTTGCGGCGTTTCAATCGTCATGATTGCCGGCGGCATCGATTTAAGTGTTGGGTCTATCTATGCGATTTGTGCATTAATTGCGGTTGCGGTAGTCAATCTTCTGGAGTGGCCCGTTCCGATAGCGCTGTTAATTTCGGTTCTGGTTGGTTCCCTGTTTGGTGCGTTGAACGGGTATTTGATTGGCTATCTAAAGCTTCGTGCCTTCCTGACTACTCTAATCACTTTCGTCATCGGCCGCGCAATCTACGACATTGCATTGGATTATCTTGGAACCCCGATCCAGCTTTCGTGGGTTGATTCTGCACTTTGGGATTTTATCGGCGATGGATCCGTTGGCTTGATTCCCGTAAGCTTCATCTTTGCTACGATCGTTCTCGTAGTTGCCCATGTTTTCATCAGCCGCTCTCGTCGAGGCTGGCATATCAGTGCGATAGGCGGGTCACGCCGTTCCGCATTCAACACCGGAATCGATGTGAAAAAGGTGGTTTGCTCGACCTATGTCATTTCCGGCGCCTGTTGTGGCATTGCAGGTTTTCTGTTCGGTGCCAGGCTGAATGGAACGGGTCCGGGTACTGGAATCGGGCTGGAAATCCTGGTTCTCACTGCTTGCGTGGTTGGTGGCATCAGTCTGGGAGGAGGACGCGGATCCATTGCCAAAGGCGTTCTGGGTGGCCTGATCGTCTTGACCATTAATAACAGTCTGATTCGGATGGGCTATCACAGCGGTACCAATCAGATGGTGCTTGGAATCATGCTCACGCTCGCCGTGATTCTTGACATTCGATGGCTCCGGAATCGCCACAAGGTGCTTGATAAGGTGTATGTTGCACCGGTCTATACATCCATGAACGAGCCAGTATCGGCACTTCCCGAGGATAAGACCGTCTACGCACTGAACTCCCGATTATCAGAAACCGAGCTGATCGGAGCAGGTGAAGTTGAAGGACCCGAGGATGTTATTCTGGACCATGACGATCACCTGTATTGCGGTTCCAGACATGGCGACATTGTTCGATTCTTTGCTCCGGACTACAAGAAATGGGAAGTTTTCGTGCATATTGGGGGATTTCCACTCGGCCTCGCCTTTGACAGGAATCAAACCCTCATGATCTGCGTTGGTGCAATGGGGCTATATTCGGTCACGCCAGATCGGCAAGTCGAAAGGCTAAGCGCCGAAACCAACCGGTCCTACCTTTCGGTTATTGATGATGCCCGGTTACGAGACCCCAACGATCTGGATATCGGCACGGATGGAAAGATCTACTTTACGGATTCAACCACCCGCTATGATGCGCATGAATGGGCGATTGACAGTGTCGAAAACCGCCCGACCGGCCGGGTGCTGGTTTACGACCCCAAAACCGGTAAAACCCGAACGCTGCTGCGACGACTCAACTATCCGAATGGGGTCTGCATGGCTCATGATGGCGAATCATTTTTCTTTGCCGAATCATGGGAATGTCGGGTCAATCGATACTGGTATCGAGGGGCGCAAGCAGGCCGGCTGGAAACCGTGATCCGCGATATGCCTGGATATCCTGACAATATCAACCGCGCATCGGATGGCTGCTACTGGATGGCGTGGCTCGGAATGCGTACACCAACCTATGACTTGATGCTGAAAAAGCCGGGGGCCAGGCGGCGTATGACACGAAGACTGCCACAAGATGACTGGCTGTTTCCAAATATCAACACCGGAGGAGTCGTCAAGTTTGATGAAAAAGGAAACATCCTCGAAGCCTTGGGTGATTTGGGCGGCAAGCATCACCCCATGGTCACCTCAATGCGAGAGCACAAGGGATATCTGTTTGTTGGCGGAATCCTGAACAATCGAATCGGCAAGTTGAAACTATCGGATGCAGATCCAGCCTGGACCAGCAGCACATCATACTGGGGTGCATCCGATTGATTATTGATGAATTTTTTGACCGCTGTCTCGAGCGCATCCGTACCAAGGCGATCGTTGTGCCGCCTCTGGATGGCGCTATGCGTCCCAATAACCTTCTGGATGAATCTGAGGTCATTCTCGGGGGAATTAAATGCCCTGATAACGCAATCGTCATCAATGATGAATTGTGGTTCTCTTCGAAGAATCAATTGTTCAAACTCAATGTAGATGCGCGATCGGACCCGCAATTGATTGAGGGATTCGAGGCAGATATTTCCTGCATGGCTGCTAGCCCTGATAAAGGCATTGCCATTGGACTTGAAGATGCAAGACTATTGACCGGTAGAACAGAGGGTCAGGCTCTTGTGGACCTCGTCGATCACGAAGCCTTGGGGTGCCCCAGTGCAATGACGTTCTCCAGCGACGGCAGGCTACTTGTATGTCAGGGATCGAAGAATATCGAGAACCCCACAGACATGACCCGGGATCTCATGCAGCATGGTCGATCTGGGTCGGTATGGACGCATGATTTTGCAACGGGAGAGCGATCGTGCATTGCCCGGAATCTTGGCTATCCATACGGTATCGTTGCGCTTTCCCATAGCGATGAGATTCTGGTCTCGGAATGCTGGCAGCATCGAATCATCAAGCTTTCTCTGCAGGGTAACCGCAAGCCTGAGGCTGTTTTCAATGACATTCCTGGCTATCCTGCCCGAATGATAGAACTGAGCAATTCCGGATTGATGCTTTGCCTGTTTGCACCGAGAAATCGCCTCATTGAATTCGTGTTGCGCGAGCATGAATTTCGCAAGCAAATGATTGACACCATTGATCCGGCATACTGGATTGCTCCGACCCTGAAGAGCACACAGAATTTCCTGGCGCCTTTACAGCAAGGCGGCGTCAAGGTTATGGGGATTCACAAGCCCTGGGCCCCGTCCTTGTCGCATGGAATGATGGTTCGACTGGATCAAAGCCAGTCTCCTGTTGAGAGTTATCATAGCCGTGCGAATGGTCAGCGGCACGGCATAACCAGCTGCTGCCAGATCGGACATCGCATATTTGCAACTTCAAAGGGAGATGACTGCATTATCGAACTGTCCATGAATCCGGGAGGCCAAGCATGACCAACGTGCTGAGAATGGAGAAGATTTCCAAGGAATATCGAGGAGTCAAGGCCGTCCAAAATATCGATTTTGATCTGGAGCAGGGTGAACTGCATTCGATTCTTGGCGAAAACGGTGCCGGCAAGTCCACCCTTACCAAACTGATGGCAGGTGTCATTCAGCCATCAAGTGGAGAGATTTTCGTTAATGACCAGAAAGTTGACTTTCAGGGACCGTCCGAGGCCCTGGGCATGGGAATCGCCATGGTGTTTCAGGAAACCAGCCTGGTGCCGTCCATGACGGTCGCCCAGAATCTGTTTTTGGGTAATGAGAGGTTCTTGAATCGCTTGAGGCGGATCAACATTCTGGCCCAGCAGTTCCTGCAGTCATTGAATTTTACGGTCAGCCCGACGGCACTGGTGATGTCTCTCGGAGCGGCGCAGCGACAGATGCTGGAAATTGCACGGGCGGTCAGGCTGAACGCCAATATCCTGATTTTTGATGAACCGACCGCATCACTCACGCCGGAGGAAAAGAAACACTTGTTTTCCTTGATTCAACGCTTGCGGGAAAGCGGGGTTTCGGTGATCTTCATATCACATGCTCTTGAAGAATCGCTCCAGATCAGTGATCGGATAACCGTGCTGAGAGATGGCGAGAAAATTCTCACCGAGCCGGCCGGCAAGCTGGACCGAAACAAGGTAATTCAGGCGATGATCGGCCGCAGCCTGTCCTATTCAATTGACCAGTCCAGAAACCGGAATAATATCCGTCCGGCCGGCAAGAGAATTCTGAGCGTCCAGGGCCTGTCGATGGGCAATCTGGTCAAGAACAATTCGTTTTCGGTATTTTCCGGGCAGGTGACGACTATTTTTGGCCTGGTGGGTTCCGGCCGAACCGAAACGGCCAAAATAATCTCTGGTATTTACAAACGTGATTTCGCCCGGGGCGGACAGGTTGACTTCCAAGGCCGAGCGGTTCGCTATCGCGTTCCGAGCAAGGCTGTTGCCGATGGGATTGTCTATGTTACCGAGGATCGAAAAAACGAAGGCTTTTTCGACAAGATGACCGTTGGCGAGAACTTGTACTCGGGTTATCTGTCATCGAAAACCCACAATGGGTTAACCGTCAGCATGCGCGAGATGCGGGATATTTGCCTTTCATGGATAGAAAAAGTCTCGATCAAGGCAATAAACGATAACGCGAATGTTGTTGAGTTATCGGGTGGCAATCAGCAAAAGACAGTCATTGGCAAAACCCTCATTCAAAAGCCTGAACTGTGTTTTTTTGATGAGCCTACTAGAGGGGTTGATGTCTCCGCGATCGATGAGATTCACGAGTTGATTGGAAGTCTTGCAGATTCAGGACTGGCAGTGATTGTGATCTCATCCTATCTGCCGGAAGTTCGAAAAATCTCTGATCGGATTCTGGTGTGCCGGCAGGGGAGGATTGTAGAAGAATTTTCACCTGCCGCTGTTTCAGACAGGGATATCATGTTTGCGGCAGTTCACTGATTTTTTCCCAAGGTCTTCAATAAAGAAGTAATGGAATGGCCTGATCTGGCATCAGGTTCGTACAGTCTGCCTTCGCATTTTCGCCACTTGCTTGCCAGAAACTTCTCGACAGGGAAATAGAAATCATTCCACTGCAATCCTCATCCTGTTGCACGGCCAATGCTTGCCCCTGTCCTGACAGCGAATGGACGCAAGGATTTGACCTGTAGGCGATGGCTCTTTGCAAAAAAATCCTCCTGTTCAATTTACAACAACAAAAAGTCAAATTAGGCATTGCAATTAATAATAAGAATTATTATCATTATCAAATAAGAAAATTCTTGTCATCAGTCACTGAAATTGAAGCCATGTTGATCTATCGAAATCTATCCCCGAAACTCATGGGGGAATTGCTTGTCGCATCTGTCCATGAAAACAGAAAATCTGCAAACTGCCAGCACAGGTTCAGACCTGACCGTAATGCAGGGAAGGCCGTGAGACCAAAACCGGTTAAGAATAAAACCATGTGTGAGTGATGGATGCGCTGAGCCGAGACGAACTCCGTGGGCAAACCGATGACCCAAGTTGGCCTTTATGTTTTGGAAGTCGGAAATTCTCTATAAGTCGTTGTTTTGAAGGGGGCCTCCTGAATTTGTGTATTATGGGCACTTCCCCATAATAGTGGTTTGCAAGACAATGTCCACGGGATTGCAAACGTACCCGCTCAAGACTCGTTCAAAACGTCACAACTTCTCGACACGAATATCCAGCAAATCACGTTCTTTCCGTCCAAAAACCATGCCGATCAAGTGAATCGGTTCCTTGCGGTTCCGATACTTCTTTGCATAGCCTTTTTCACGAATCTGTGCAATCGCACTGTCAAGGCCTTTTTCTGCTCCTGCTTTGTTCTCAACCATCTTGAGTTCCAGGACGAATACCTGTTTCTGGTGCAAAAGCACCATGTCCGAGCGGCCATGGCTGGTCATTTCCTCTGCCTTAATCTCAACTTGCGTCGTACGAAAGCTCATGTACAGCAGACCGGCATACCAGGCTTCATAGCCGCCCGGATCTGCACGGTCATGCCACGCATGAGGAATTTCCGAAAGCAAGTCCTGGATCTTTTCCAT
>JAPOSW010000012.1 GCA_026709505.1 Gammaproteobacteria bacterium
CCCCCCCCCCCCCCCCCCCCCCCCCCCCCCCCCCCCCCCCCCCCCCCCCCCTATTTAATTTCATGGATATCGTCTCTTATTTAATGGGTTAGTGAATGTTTTTGTTTGAAAAATGGAATGAATCAGGCCGCAAATCTTGCAGATGGAATCTTTGGCATCTTACCCTTGATTAAGTCTTCAACGCTCAGCCCCTGAATAAAGTTGTACTTGCCGGTCTCCCAGTCTTCAACATATAGCTTTTCCCGGTTGTTTTCTACTGTGTTCATGTATTTTTCAAAGCATACCATGACTCCGCATTTGCCGCCTGATTCCCTGACAGTAGTTGATAGCGCCTTCACTGAGTCTGGCGTTACCTTGCCTCCTTTTACTTGCACAACAGCAAACGTCTTTTCAATGTCGTCCTTGCTGCTTCCCGGCACGCTAGGGCTTGTATAAAATGGAATAATCCCATCAACACCACCATCCGCTCCTCTATCTCCAGGGTTATGGAAAAGCCCTTGTGCACCAACTGCACCGCATGCCCATTTCCCAAACTCAAATGGACTGCTTTTATTTTCCCTTAAATGGAAGGTTGTAGTTGCTTTTGGAATCAAAAGGCGGATCAAGATAGATTAAATCAATACTTTCATCAGGCATAGAGCCATCTGTTAATACCTCCAAGCAATCTTTAGCATATATTGTTCGGTTTGATAATCCATTGGACATTGTCAAGAACCCCAGCGAGCAGCGGCTGCGGTTCGGGCTATTTCCTGACGGCGTTCAGAATATACAGACCTTGCCCTGGCATAACCGCCATTGGCTCTTTTTGGCGTTGTTTTTGGTTTTGTGTCCTCTGCTTGACCAGTAGCTATGTCAACTACCGCTTTTGCAAGCTTGTTAGTGTCTCTTGGTCGTTTCATTTTTTTATTTTCAGTATAACACCCGTTACAATCGCATATGCAATATTTTTCAAACTGAACCACTACCCGGATTTGTCTGCTTCCAGCACCATACTATACTCCATGGCCATGGCATGAGTGGCTTGAAAACAGCTTCAGTTCCAAACCCATACGCAACCTGCCTGTCTCCGAGTGATGGAGTGCCTTCATCTGGAGGTGCCGGAGATTCCCTACGCTTTAAACACGATAAGGGAATCGTATCCGGAGATGATGCGGCTTCAATCCAAGCACTCTACAGGCAGCAATTCAGTTTGTTCCAAGAAACATGTTACAACATAATATGACCCCAATTCCACTATGATGTGCAACACCTCGGTGGGCGGTGCCGCAATGCAGATCAACAGACATGCAGTTCAATGATTACTGACCATTGGCAGATTAATTCCAAGTGGATTCGAGCGATTGCAGATCAATATGATCCGATTATCTCAGAACGGGTTTGACCCAGTTTCTACGATAAGATCTACTACTCTTATGCATGTGATGATGAATCCCGGCAGTCTTATGTGTGGTGAACCTGCAAAAATGAGTGTATGCCTTGAACAGTTTTGGTAAACTAACAGACATGGGGAACATTGAAATCCAAACCAGTAGTCTTCCATCTGATGACCCGAGTCTTGCGCTTTCAACGATCGAAATATTGAGACGTGCTGATGCTATGGGCTTGATAGAGCGAAGAATCACTCACCTTGACGAATCTACGGTGCAGGATCTTGAAATGGATATGGTGAAAGCCGGGATTGATGATGGGAAACGGTGCAGCAATCTAAATGACAACCATAAACAGAATCCTGCCCCGCTCTCAAAGCGTCTGGAGAAAATTAACAACCTGCTGAAGCACTGTCCCATGCCCGAATATGAATGGCAAAATCTTAATGGAATTTTGGAGTTGGAGCTTCTTGCGCGTCTGGTCGGGATTTCGCAGTCTCGTGCACAGAGCTACTTGACCGGTAGTAGCAGGACACCGAAGACTGTAGCTGATCGTCTGCATTACCTGAGTTTTGTCGTTACCGATCTCGCCGGTTCCTATAACAATACTGGAATTCAACGCTGGTTCGATCGAAAGCGTACGCTTTTGGATGGCCGCACCCCAGCTCAAATGCTTGGGGAGTGCTGGTTGCCTAACGATGAAGGAGCGCGGCGGGTTCAGGCCTTGTCTCACGCACTCACAGTTTTTCCTGTCACATGATTGCATATCGGCATGCAGACCGCCGATATCCATTCTTGCGAGAAGTTGCTTCAACACAAGCAGGACGTTGGCATGATGCTGGGGAGTTGACGCACTATTTTGCTGATACTCCCCGACGGGGCCTGGGCTGAATTCTTGAGGCATGAAGAGATTGATGACTCACTTGATGTTCTCACCATTAGCCGTGCTATTTGGGCTGTCGAGATTGGTGAAATCCCATCCCTGAATCCAAATTTACCTCGCGCTGTTTTGACAGGCGATGATGCAGTACATCTTAACCTATGTAGACGATTCGCTCAGAAGGCCAGAAACACTGCGGAGGGCTTGACTGCTCCCTCGGCGGCTTTGAAATCTGGAAGTGCACACGGCTGGAGAGTCGATGGAGGCATCAAATCCGGCCCGCTTCGAGACGGCTTGATTATCGTTCTTTTCGGTCCCCAGCCGGACCTAGTCGGCTGGGTTGCCACCATTGAAGGCCGGCCTAGCGAGGAACTGCTTAGAGCCGTGCGCCACTTTCAGTCGGATATGTGATTTGCTTGCTAATCCGGGGTGAGTGCACGACCTATGACGTGCTTTTTTGAACCCCAGTTGCACTTCGGAGTGGAACTGGGGCAATATGAAAGGAATTAAAGAAATAAGGCATCTACTCGTCCCTGATAGGGAGCTAGTAGATACCAATACTTATCAATATTCTGATTAAGTTGATCGAATACGATTTTTTCCTCATTCGTAAGAATAATCTGAACAGAAAAATAGGGACTTGTATACATAAGTTGACAAAGGTGAATCTGTATCTTCAAGTCCATGCAATGGATGCTGAAGTGGGGCATGAGGGAAGGTAATGCTCTCGTGCAGGCCCGTCATTTTCCAGTTTGTCAACTTATGTATATAAATCCCAAAAAACAACCTGAGGTTCTGGGTGGAGACTGTCGATCAAGATGGCGAATAAACAAGTCCAGAGTAATTCCAGCCGCCATGACCCTGTCAGAAGTTATGTGATTCGTGCCGGTCGCATGACCGATGCCCAGCGAAAGGCCGTGCATGAATTGCTTCCTCGTTACGGAATTTTCGTTTCAACGTCCCCTGATGAAAAGGTTGATGCGCTCCATGTATTCGGACGCAAGGCTCCGCTGATGCTTGAAGTCGGTTTTGGTAATGGTGAAGCCCTGATCGAAATGGCCAGATCGAATCCGGAGCATGACTTCATCGGCATAGAAGTTCATAAGCCGGGAATTGGGCATCTGCTGTTACGGATTCGCGATGAAGGGCTGGACAATATTCGCGTGATTCACGGTGACGCAGTCCAGATCCTGTCGAACTTTTTTCAAGATCAGCTGTTTGATCGAATTTGCCTGTTTTTTCCGGACCCATGGCCCAAGAAGCGGCATCATAAAAGACGAATTTTTACGCCGCATTTTGCTGGGCTGGCGGTCAGCAAGCTCAAGATCGGCGGCGTGCTTCATTTTGCGACCGACTGGCAGGATTATGCCGGGCAAGTGCTTGCTTTGCTGGAAAGTGAACCGGCGCTTGAAAACACTGCAGAGTCGGGGTTCAGTGAAAACAGGGCAGGACGTCCAATGACCAAGTTCGAGCAACGGGGCAGGAAACTTGGCCACGGAGTCTGGGATATCGTTATGCGCAAGCGCTAGCTGGGCAGGTCAGGAAGCGTTATTGATCAAATTCTGAAAGAATCTCAAGCAAAGTCCTTGGTGAAGTGACCGGCTCTCCGCATGATGCTCCCCTGCAGATATATGCGGTCCCGCCGACACCGGGTTTTTTGCTTGCAAGGGATTCGGGCAATCCACCCTCATCACTGTCGATACGGTAGACATTGATTAGAGGATGAATCATTCCAGCAAGAGCTTCTTGCCAGGCTTGCTGCTCGGTTGAATTTGCCCGGAGAATCACGATTGCACCATGCTTGATCTGCTGCAGCGCAATGACCATGGACGCATTGACGGAAGGTTGTCGTTTGAGTTCGTCTGCAAACAGCTGAATGGCCCGATTCGCACTTTCAAGATACTGCGGGTTTCCAGTCAATGTTCCAAGATTGTAGAGCCCTCGGATGGCAAAGGCATTGCCAGAAGGAATGGCATCATCGGCTCCCGGCTTAAGGCGGCATAGAAGTTGTTCGTGGTCGTGGGATGAAAAATAAAATCCGCCCACTTCAGGATCTTCAAAGCGTTCCAGCATCGCTTCCGAGATGCGAATCGCAAAATCCAGGTCAGCGCTATTCCACTTTGCGGCCAGCATTTCAAGAAGTCCCTCGAGCATGAAGGCATGGTCATCGAGATAGCCATTCAAGGTCGTTTTGCCATCTATGCAGCATGCCATCAAGCGATCGCCTCTCCATAGATTGTCACGGACGAATTGGACTGCCTGCCGTGCCGAGTTGAGATATGCGGGTTGGTTGAGGGTGCAGGCAGCTTTCGCCATGCCTTTAATCATCAATCCATTCCAGGCGGTCAGCACTTTGCAGTCCAGATCCGGTCGCTGACGAGTATTTTGAATTTCCAAAAGCTGTTGCTTGGCCTGATGGAATTCTGGCATGGCATCTGGCTGTTCATTAAAGGTCTCAAGATCCGTTTCACGATTGAGATTGAAGTGCCAGCACCCCTCAAAATTAGGTTCTCCGAACAGCCCGTATTGCTGTTCCACCTCGCTGTACAGCGGACCGGGCAGAACAGCCCGTAAATCGGTTTCACTCCAGACATAGTATTTACCTTCATGATCTTCAGAATCGGCATCCAGTGTCGAGTAGTAGCCACCGGTTTTTCCCTGCATCTCGGAAATGGCCCAGCTGGCCGTTTCCTTGGTAATACGCTCATAAATGGGGGTTTCGAAATGCATGAATGCAATGGAATAGGTGAAGAGCAGCTGAGAATTGTCGTACAGCATTTTCTCGAAGTGAGGGATTGTCCATCCCCGATCGACCGAATAACGAAAAAACCCGCCTCTCAGTTGATCGAACAGTCCACCACCGGCCATTCGCGATAGAGTCAAGGCCGCCATTTGGGAACAGCGCTTGGAAATAGAAGCTTGCGAACTCTGAGTGCCGATCATCAAAAGGTCCAGTTGAGTGGGATGCGGGAATTTTGGCGGGCTTCCGAAGCCCCCGTGGATCTCATCGAATTCCCCCTGAAGAGTATTGATTGCCGAGAGCAGTAATTTATCGGCATCTGGGAAATCTCCGACTGGATGTTTAGGATTGATTTGCTCCAGGGCAGCGGCAAAGGAAACATGATGCTCGGCGAGCCTGTCTCGGTTCAGGCGGTAGTGCTTTGAGGCCTGTTCAAGAACGGTTTTGAAGGATGGCAGGTTAAGCCGGGGTTCGGGCGGGAAGTATGTGCCGGCAAAAAAAGGAGCATGCCCCTGGGGCGTCAAGCATAAGTTAAGCGGCCATCCTCCTGGTTTGTGGTTCAGAATCTGATAGGCAAGTTGGTAAATTCGATCCAGATCGGGCCGTTCTTCACGATCCACCTTGATACAGACGAAATGATCATTCATGACTTCGGCGATTTCCCGGTTTTGAAAACATTCGCGTTCCATCACGTGGCACCAGTGGCAGGCGGAATACCCGATAGACAGGAGTATTGGCTTGTCCAAATGCATGGCCAGGGCAAGTGAATGATTGTCCCAGGGATGCCAATCTACTGGATTTTGGGCATGCTGCAGTAGGTAGAGGCTGGTTGAATCGTTGAGACGGTTAGACATGTATGCGGTGCTGAAGGGATGATTTGCAGGGCGGTTGCTGAGTGTATTGACGGTTGTATCTACGGAAATCCTGAATCTCTTTTCACATAAACGCCAGTCATGATTTTCTTCATTTAGCCCATCTGCATGATTAAGAATATTCGGCCTATCTTATCCATAATAGCTTCAATGTCATGAAAATTCTATGCACAGTTGATGGAAATGACTGGGGCGGGTTAAGACTACGCGGCGCATCGACAAAAAGCGCAAAGACGATGAATCCGGGGAACATGACGTCGAGCCTGTCGAAGCGCGAGAAGACCCGGAGAACCCCCCTGGCCGCCTGTATGTTTCCCGGTCGTATTCCCGGGGAGCGGTACGACTGCTCTTCGGGGGCGCCAAGGGAGTAAAGCCGAGATCAACTGCCAGCTGGCGGGCTTCATGACCAGTGCCGGGCGGTTCGATGGCCAGTCCAGCCGCTTCAGGAGCCGCCGCCCTTTCGGGGCATCGTGAGCGTTGCCGGAGGAGAGCGCGAAGGCTACAGCTGTTCGGGCATCCGCGGCAGCCGTTTGAAGCCTGGCGTTCCACCCGCCCCGGGACTTGCCAATGCACTGCGGACCGTTTTTTCAGGGCGCCCGTGCCGTCGGGATGCACCCTGTGCTGGTGCTGTCGAGACCCAGGGCCTCGACCCTGATACGGATCATCTGCTCCCGCTGCAGGTGCTCGCACGGTCCAGAACGCTGTTCTTCGACCACCGGTTCATGCGCGTGCAGACGGCGTGCCAGTTGCTGAAACGCTCCGGCAGGCCTCCCGCGAGATCTGCCGGGCTACCGGGAAATCGACAGAAAGTCGTTCTTGAACGGACAGTCGGTACATTTGCAAACTGGTATCAGCTTGCCAAAAATCCGGGCATTCCCAAGCCGCTACAGAATCACGTGCTTCGCACACTGCATCGGGAATGGGCATAAAAAACCCCGCTTGGCGGCGGGGTGGAAAAATGCCTGGCAGTGTCCTACTTTCACATGGGGAGACCCCATACTATCATCGGCGCAAAACGTTTTCACTTCTGAGTTCGGAATGGAATCA
>JAPOSW010000102.1 GCA_026709505.1 Gammaproteobacteria bacterium
TTCGCGGCCGGCGGCACGCTGCCCTTGTGCAGCCCGGACTTCACGACCTGGCCGGTCTCGGCGATGCGCCCGATCATCGGCGCGTAGCCCCTCTTGCCCCTGCAGGTGCGCCTTGCAGTCTTCTTCTTCGCATGAACCACCGAGGCATCGATGTCCAGGGTCACCCGGTCCCGGTCCTGCGGGGCTGCCTCCAGCACTTGGCGACTGCCTCCTGCAGGACGTCCCTCGACGACCGGCTCCTGCCGACCCGCTGCAGCCCGGAGCGGGCATCAGCTCGTCGACGGTCTCCCCGAGTCCCAGCCGCCCGGGGAGCGTCGCGGGCACCATGAGGCCTGCCCGGGAAGTGAAATTGTGGCGGCTTTTCGCGACTGAATGGTGTAGAATGTTCATGGCCTTGCTGTTTTGCGCCAACCCTCAGTTAGAAGTGATGATTTACAAATGAACAGAAATTACTGGGCAATCAGAACGAGTCGAAACACCCCTGAAATAACCAACTTTATCTTGAAGGAACTCCGCATCGGTCGATTGCGTCAGGGATGGGGTTATCAAGATGATCAAGATCTAGAATTGATCCAGCAGAAATGGGACAAAGGAAAAAAATTGTCCTCTACACAAAAGGAAGCTAGTCGGCACTGGAGAATGGGTAATGGTTCTATCGATGAAGGCTACATACAAAAGGGGGATTGGATACTGGTTCCAAACATCCCAGAAAATGGTCGTTTCTCGATCTGCGAAGTTACAGGCGATTATTACTTCAGTAGAGAGGCCCATGAAGATTACGGCCATATCAGGCCGGTCAAAGTATTAACGTCGGAAGGGGTTGTCAACAACCATCAGCTGGTTCACGGCGATCTTCGTCGGAGTCTGCGATGTCGGTCAAGAATGTGGAATATCTACTCGCACCGTGATTCCCTTGAGCAGATTATCGCTGCAGCAGGTAAAGATGTAAATCTCTTGTCGGGTGTAACCCCAGTTGAACGGGCAGAAAACCTCATGGCACCGATAATTGAAGATATGAGAGCTTCAGCCAGCAAAGAAATAGCAGACATAATATTCAAAAACATCCGTGCTGAATCGTATGAGTCGGTGTTGCAGACTGCTCTGGACCGCCTGTTTCAGGTTACGGTGAATCATACCGGAGGAAGCGGTGAACAGGGAGCCGATCTGGATATCGTAATACAGAATCCATTCAAGGGAGATGATAGTGCAGACTGGGTTGTTCCGGTTCAGGTTAAGGATTATACCGACACAGTAGGTGAGGGTACGGCGGAACAGCTTGAGCAGGCGTTCGAATCCCGGAGCAAGGAAGGAAAACAAGTCATTGCGGTAGTACTACTGGTCACGAATGCAACAGCATCACCAGAACTTGAGGAGCGAATGTGCCGACTATCAAAAGAGCACGCTATTCCGTTCCTCTATTGCGGTCCAGACGAATCCCGAAAAATCATCGGGGAAGGACTGTTTTTACATGCAATTATGAATCGTACAACTTGAACTCCGAAACTTAAGTGGATAAGATTCGTGCGAAGCAGCGCGAAAAAAGCGTATTAAGACTCGCATTGCTCAAAAAAACAATTCAACAAACGTGTTGAGATTAACGCCGAACTACGGGTTGCCCATTACCCACAAATAGCGTCACAGCAAAGGGGCAGGGCTCGTGTCATTCCGGTCGCCGGCATCATCATCCTTGAACGGAGAATGTACAAATGCACGAAATTTGTCAGACACGTCTTTTTCGTCAATAGTGGTTAATTCGTTACCTGGGATTGTTAACCGATCTTCTGGAAAATTCTTGTAACTGTCGTCCTCCAGCAGTTCAGAGTACCCGAAAATATGTATGCGATTCCCTGAACCCGGATCGCCCTTGGCCTCGATTGTCTTTTTGGTTCGCCGTTGTGCTGCTTTTTTAAAGTCTTTCGCATCATCGCACAGTTACTCGTTGTATTCAGCAAAAACCCTTGGTGTAAACCACAATTCTCCGATATCGACTTTGTCGAGTAGTTCCGAGAAACCCCGGCAATGATCTTGATCTGGGTGTGTCAGCACAAATGCGGATAAATTTGGTCGTCCATTCGGCCTTCTCCTTTGAGCCGTTTTAACAGCTCAATTGCTTCCAGGTTATCGGTTGCTTTGGTTGCTTCATGGCGACCTTCGTTCAGTGCTTCCGGTTGGCCAAAGTACCTTACATTTCTCCGAACAGGTTGTTGTAGTACTCCCTGTCCACCACTGTCGGGTCCTCTGTCGGTATCGGTTTCCCCAGGTAGTCCGTCAGTCGTTCCATCACCAGTTCCCTCATCCCGCTGGGGTTGGTCTTGTTCATCCCTTGTCTCTCCAGCTGGTTCTGCAGCTCCATCGCGTTCTCCACCGCGTACTCCAGTATCGCGTCCACCCCCTGTTGGCCCTCCGTCACTAGCACCTTCTCCAGGTATCCCGGGTTCTGTTCCCGGATCGTCTTTTGGAGTACGTCCTCCATCATCTCTGGGCTCATTTCCAGCATTTAGTTTCTCCAGGGCACGACGTCGCGCCTCTTCATTTCGTTGATAGATTTCTTCGACTTCCTGTTCGGTATTCATTCCTTCGGTATCTTGACCGGGCATATTTCGGATCATGGAGTAAAACATTTTCAGGTAAGGTCGGATGCCTCCGCCGACCTCGCCAATCATAAATTGGGCATAGTTGACAAAGTCCTTATCGCCTTTGTTGACAAATTCCTGGGACAGATTGACCCCAGCGGTCATAATTTCCGCATCCAGTCGTTCCGGTTGTGCATTTATATCCGTTTTAGAAAACAGGATACTGTCATCGTCTAACACCGGATCATTACCTTAGGCAACCGCTTTGACAGTTCATAGACAACCGCCCAGCTAGCATCAG
Organism: Gammaproteobacteria bacterium; assembly: GCA_026709505.1. Taxonomy (GTDB): domain Bacteria; phylum Pseudomonadota; class Gammaproteobacteria; order Arenicellales; family Poriferihabitantaceae; genus Poriferihabitans. The sequence continues at coordinate 2,875 of JAPOSW010000102.1, forward strand.
TATCGTCGTCAGATTTCTCAAGATGGTTGAGGTCGACTTGTAGATATGTCTCGGAATCGACAATAATTGTTGTACTGTCGCCGTTTCCTACAGGCCAGAAGGCCATTCCACGTTCAGGAAGTTAAAGGTCATAATTCATGCTCCATTAAGTTTTTGATTTAGTTTCTAGCAAGATCCATGCAAAGCCATCTAGAACGCAGACCGACAGTTTTTCGATTATGCAACAGCATCGTGCACACTGTGTGATAACCCCATCTCCATGGCATCTCATAAACAAAGAATTGCCATCTAAGGGTGGGCCGCATTCTTAGAACCATGATGTGGGCACTCAGGACGTCGGAACATAGATTTTTCCAATCAATTTGGTAATGGTATCCCAACAGTCATTCTCCGTGTCTCCCGTTATCAGGTAGGAAAATCCATCCCTACCAATTCCAAAAGTGTGAGAAACTATGTTACAGATGTTTGAGTGATCCATGTCTTCACCATAGGAGTTTCCCACGCTATATTTCTGGATTTATAGTACCCGATATTTCCATAAATTTATCGAAAGGGTTGGCTTTTTCTGCTTCCGGCGGAGCAAAAGGTTGCCTTTCTGGTTTAGGAATCCAATATTTGAGGTTTGCTAGGGGGGTAAATTGTCTCATGCCCACAAACTTGTGCAGAAAACACTTGCCTGCCAGTCCAGATCGGCCAGAGTGAACGACTAGGAAGCTGGTTCAGACAGGGATGACAATATGTTTAGGATGTCCACTCCCATCAATTGAATTCCGATAGCAACAATAATGAGAAACAGAGTATTGATAGCCGTTGCTATAATCCCAAAACCAATCTGTTTCCATACAGATGTCTTGTTGCCAACTTCCGTTGCAGCCTGCTCTATACGAGCTACAATCGCCTCTCTCTCAATTCCCGGTCTTTCTTTCTCAACAGTTTTATTCGCGAAGGCTATCAATATATCTCTTGCGTCTTTTCGATACCGTTCAATCTGGTCTTTTGTTGCAGCAATCTCGGCAAACATCTCAATATTGGCAGAATTATCTTCAACTTTAGAGTTTAATGTCCAGACCTTCTTGTGCCTCTCATACAGGGCATAAGCTGTCAGAGCTTCAATATCGCCATCATCAACACCGAGAATATCGTATACGGATTCCTCTTTCATACCATTACACTGATACTCCGTAATCTTTCATTTTTAGCTCATCGGCTGCAGCTTTTTTGGCCGCAAGAAAGGTTTCTCGACTGATCGTGATAATTTCTCCACCTGAGGGAGAAAGTTGCGTTGAGATAGCAATTGGCACTTTATCAAGATCGTTATGAATTCGATAAAATTTTTTTGATTTTACTGATTTGGTTGACATGGTATTTTTCTAAAGCAGTATTACTCAATATGTATCCCCTAATCCTTATATGGAGTTCCCTGTATTATACGCAACGCTAGCTCCTCAAAAACGATACCAGATAAGATATCTGGGCACTTTCATATTTTCTATTTGTGGATTAGGGATATCTATTCGACATAATTAATTGACGATTGATTTGTTATTGTAGTTTAATTTTATTTCGTTTTGACAAGCAATTCCAGATATGATTTAGAGTAGTTTTCTTGTACTTCTTTCCTAGTTTGTACACTTGAAATCTGGAAATGCAGGGATCAAGTAGATTTACAGCAAGTGTTTAGCCTACATGCATTTCATTTCAATCCCCCAGTTCAAGTCCGAAGTGCAACACTGCCCCTGTCTGTCCATGAAGGCTACGCCTTCATGGACAGACAGGGGAAAACCGTGGGCGCGAAGCGTTTGTTCAATTCCGAAGCGGCGACAGTCTCGACTTTCCGGCACTGCAAGGGCCGGTGCAGGACCTGCAGACGCATGCATCATCGCCTGCTGGTAGCGGGCGCAGCCCGGGACCGGTCCGGCCAGGGAATCAGGGCGAGGGCAGGACTTCGTGAAGACCTCGAATGGCGTGAGGCAGCCCAGCACCTTGCGGGGGCGGCGATTCAGGCGATCCTCGACCTGACGCACCTGCTCCGCCGTGACCCGGGTCAGGCTGGTGCCCTTCGGAAATGGCGCACCAGCCCCCGCTGTCGAGTGCATTCTTCCCAATGTCAAAGTATTCGACCATGTAGGGCAGACTTACGTGCTCAGCGTTCAGCAAGCTATTCGTGGTCGCCGAGTCAATGACCGGTTGGGTATTGACGGAACAAGACAACTCCCATTCCCGGTTGGCATTAAAGGTGGAGGGGATCGAAACCGGGGCAGGGGAACCAAACCCGACAGTAATCGTGCAGGTGGCCTGCGCTGTCACTGGCGTGGACAGCACGGCTAGCAGCAACAGGGCTGTTAATTTACGAGGGGGAGGGGGTGAACTTCATTAGTCGTTTGATGGTCTTCTCCAAATCGGAATGATGTTCAGGCATGCAGCAAGACTTGCTACTCACGAGCATTTTAACAGCTTCTCTCCCTGAAAACGGGTAGATTTTCAAATTGATCCGCTACCGCAAATTGTGTACATTTGACATATCTGTTGCTGATTGTCATAATAATCAGCAACAGATATGTTGATTCTTATAAATGTCGCATCCTCATGTACCACGCCGTCTGCAAATAGAGAAAATTCTCTCAAGCAAGTCCTGCTTTCTCTTCGGTCCCCGTCAGACCGGCAAGTCTACGCTGATTCGGGAGCAGCTTGCAGGGTGTATGGTTTACGATCTGCTCGATCAGTCCCTGTTTTTGCGCCTGTCTCGCAACCCGGCTTTGATCCGTGAAGCACTGACTCCTGAAACATCCCTTGTCGTTATCGACGAAATCCAGAAATTCCCTGAACTTCTGAACGAAGTGCATTTGATGATCGAGCAGCATGGGGTACGGTTTCTGCTCACCGGGTCCAGTGCCCGCAGTCTGCGCCGCAAGGGGGTGAATCTGCTTGGTGGACGGGCCCGGTCACGTGTTCTGCACCCGTTTACCCGGCAAGAGTTGGGCGCACGATTCGACCTGGCTCGCGCTCTGGAGTATGGTTTGCTGCCGCCAATCTACTTTTCCGACAATCCCGACGAAGACCTTGCGGCCTATGCGGGCGATTATCTGAAGGAGGAGGTCGCGGCAGAGGCCGTGGTGCGCAATGTCGGGGCATTCAGCCGCTTTCTTGGCATTGCTGCTCTGGAACATGGTCGAATGGTCAATTTTGCCCATATTGCGAACGATGCTCAAGTACCCGCGTCGACGGCGAGAGCCTACTATGACATTCTCAAGGATACCTTCATCGCCCGTGAGGTTCCGGCTGTCACAGAGACCCGGAAGAGAAAGGCGATATCCACATCAAAATACTACCTGTTCGACATCGGCTTGGCGAGACACCTGCAAGGTCGCAGGGGACTGGCTCTAGGCACACCCGAATACGGAGAATGTTTCGAGAGCTTCATCTATCAGGAACTCGCGGCCTACTGCAGCTACAACCAGCTCGACCCGCCGGGCTACTGGCGGTCGAAATCCGGGCTTGAGGTGGATTTCGTGTTTCAAGGTCTTGCTGTAGAAGTGAAGGCAAAGTCCAACATCGGCATTCGTGACATGCGCGGCCTTGCGGCACTTCGGGAGGAGGGCATCACCCAACGTCATTTGCTGATATGCATGGAACCAGTGCAGCGTCTGGTCGAAGGTATCGAGGTAATGCCCTGGGAATTTTTTCTGGATGAGCTTTGGCTGGGTGGTTTGATTGGCGAGTGAATATGTGCTCTGCAAATCAAACGGGAACTAATGAGGCTTGCATGTCAAATTACCATCATATGGCAAAAAGGGCATCACGTACCTAATCGCATGATCTTGTTCGGGAGCTGTATCGTCAGACAAAATACACAACCTCCTTCAAGTCTAGGGCCGCAATTTGTTTAAGGACGCCATCTGGTGCGTCTCTCCCATGTACTCTGGAAACTGGTCGATCAGGATGTCTTCGCTTGAACAAGACATACTGTATTTGTCCATTTTCCAGAAACTGCAGCCCTACGTGTGAACTACTGTCGCCTTTCCAGGTAGCGCGAAGGTTGCCATTTTCGAGAAGAACAAGCTGACCGAGACGCATGCACAGGTTGTTTTTGATGAAATTTTGAAAAGTTTCTCTTGATCCGGAATTAAGAGAATATCCATCATTGTACGCTAGCTCCATCAATTCCAGGATTCGATCATCGTAAGCCTTAAAAGTCTCAAATAAAGGTAGATGCTCGCCTCCTATCAGGGGTGAGCGTTTAAACGGAAACTCATGATTATTAGTCAAGCGTGAAGTTCCACTTAAAATTGAGGACAAATGTTGAGCAAAGATTATCAATCAAAATGACGATGCGTGGCGGTCGTTCGGCATTTCAATATCTGAGAGAGGAAACTACGAACTATCAGCAATAGAAATATCAGCGTTTTCAGTTAGTTGATTTTGATGACTATGAAATGCAGAATCCTCCAGTTGCATGCGGCACGCTGAATTTTCATTTCCGGATAGTTTATTGATGTCACAAATTCCCCAAAACCTATCAATCTCCTCTACCTCCCACAATGGAAGAGATGTAACGATGATATCAATGTGATTACGATTGTCGATTTCCTTAAAGATCGGATCCAGGAATTCATGATTTAATTCAACATCCTGGCCGTTTGAATTGGAACAGGCATCATCCAAGGACTCGTACCAACTAACCTTTCTTTTAGTTACATCCGATCCGTAGGTTTGGATATATAGAGCACCCGGAGTTAGAACTTTTACATTCCTGCTATTGGCAGTTAATGCCCTGATTATCACGTTGCTGTCCCAGTCGATATCATCTCTATCTTGAGAGTTGCATGCCCCATTCGGGCTATAGCCATAAATGGGCACTATTTCTTCATACAAACTGGGCATGAACGCCACCTTTAACGCCCAAATGAAGTTATCGAGAAACCCGAAGTTTGATTGGATGACAACATCTTGAAATTCCTGAATATTCTCCAGTGATGGAATCCGGCCGTCAAACCCTCCTAATTCTACAATCCTCGGCTCCCCAAATACTATTTCTGGTTCAGCCTGTACCCCATTAACTGACGACTCCGCAACCGATTCAAAAGGGAGGGAGATTGAGAAAGCCAAAACAGCGGCGATAATAAAGTACTTCATTGCATCGAAACTCATGGAGTAACTCGCCCGATGGAGAGACGCAGAATTATAACAACTGCCGCTGTCAGGGCTGTTCCTGCAAGATACATTCTTACTGGTCCCGAGTTACATTTACGATGGTTAGAATCCAGGCAAAGAAAGCTGAAACACTGAAGACCATGAACCCTGTTATGCCAAAGAACGGAGCAAACAATGCAGGCGTATCAGCGTCTATAGGCAGATACTCGTTTGTTGCAACAGGTATTAGTGCAAAAGCGAATGAAGCAAAATAAGTAAATTACCCATAAATTATAAGAAACTTATTATTATGGGTAAGGGACTAATCCACAAATAGAAAACATGAGAGTGCCCCCAACGCCTTGTGTGGCGTAATTTTCGAGAGGCCTGCAGAATCACCCAATGGGTGATTCTAGGTCGGTTTGAAACCCGCATTACATATGGCCTTGCACCCAATGCCGAGTACTCTATTTATGGATTGGGGAGAGGAGGGACAGATGAAAGGAAGTACAGAAAATTGTAAACTGCCCGAATTGTTCATGTCGGATTTGCCGCCACTGGATAACGAGGCGCCTGCTAGAATATGACGTTGACACCAATGAAACCAACTGCATACATTGAGACATCGGTTGTCAGCTACCTGACGGCTAGACCAGCAAGGGACATGGTGGTCGCCGCTTATCAGGAGATTACACGCGATTGGTGGCGCAATGCACCCAACAGGTTTGACCTTGTTGCATCCCAACTCGTCATTGCCGAAGCTGGTTCGGGCGATCCTGATGTGGCAAAGATTCGACTAAAGATGCTCAAGGGAGCCACATTGCTTGATGCGACTCCGAAAGCGGAGAATCTGGCACAAACCCTTGTCGACCTTGGCGCAGTTCCACGTCAAGCGGCAGAAGATGCTGCACACATTGCCATCGCCGCGACCAACGGAATCGATTTTTTGGTAACGTGGAATTTTCGACATATTGCCAATGCATCAATGCGTGCTAGAATCGAGCATACATGCCGACAGGCTGGCTATGAGCCACCAGTAATATGCACACCCAACGAACTCATGGAGTTGGATCATGTCGACTCAGCCAACTGACCCTATAATCTCTGAGGTGAGGTCTGTGCGTGACGCACACGCATCCCGTTTTCGTTATGACCTATCGGCAATCTTCCGGAACATCCGGGCAATGCAGGATGAATCTGGGCGGAAGTATGTCTGCCTTCCATCGCGACCGGTTGCCAGTTCGGGCACCAAACCTCAAAGACACGGCAAGCGTGTCTCAGAGTCATAGCTTTCATAAGGACAGTGGTTCACTAGGAAATTTGGCATATCCATTGCTGATTGTCGTAATAATCAGCAATGGATATATTGATTATTGTAATTCAAGTTTCGGAGTTCATATTCGTTTGAAACGGCAGAATAAGCCATTGACAGGATAGAAGAACAAGCCCTGTTTTCGGACAGAAGATATGTTTTACACATTCCGATCACCAAATCCGCTGAAAGAGACGCTGAACGCCAGTCATGAAGTCTAGGTTAATGCCATTGCCGGAACCGGTCGAGACCATGCATGGAACCATTCACAGCGTACGGTCGGTGCCGGCACACCAGGTGATCAAAGAGCATATGGAATAAATCCCGGCGAAAATGCTGTGGCCCGCCTCCGCATAATCCCTCAGGAGCGCTTTATTACACAATTGCCTTTCGCCTAATATAGATCACTCGATTTAAGGATTAAGCGGAACTTCACAATAAAAACTCAGATGAGTTCATCCAATGCAATTTATTCCTGATGCGAACTTGCCCGAATTGCTCCTCCGATCGCATGAAGAAGGTCGCGTGGTTTTCTTTTGCGGGGCGGGTATATCCTTTCCAGCAGGGTTGCCAAGTTTTAAAGGGCTAGTGCAGGAGATCTACAATCAACTGAGAGAACCCTGCAACGACCTTGAACTTCAGGCATATAAACAGGAGCAATACGACAGGACTTTGAACCTGCTGGAACAACGTATAGTAGGAGGGGGAACTAAAGTTCGTAGAGCATTGGCAGAGGTACTTAAACCAAACCTTGAAAAGGAGGGTGTCAGAGATACTCATGCCGCACTGCTAAAACTAGCACGCACTCGCGATGACAGGCTTAGACTCGTAACCACTAATTTTGATCGAATATTCGAAGAGGTAATAAAAGACAATGAAGATCAAATCGATATCTATGCTGCACCAGCACTTCCGGTCCCAAAGGAACGCTGGGAAGGACTCGTTTATTTGCACGGTGTGTTGTCAACACCTCCAAACGAGAAAAACTTACACAATCTCGTGCTTACCAGCGGTGATTTCGGACTGGCTTATCTGACAGAAGGATGGGCCGCTCGCTTCGTCAGCAAGCTATTCCAGAATTATGTGGTTTGTTTTATTGGATACGGCATTAATGATCCGATTTTACGCTACATGATGGATGCCTTGGCATCAGACAGATTGCAAGGTAAAAAAATACCGGAAGCCTATGCCTTTACCGGTTTTAAGAGAGGAAAAGAAAATAACGAAAGAATCAAATGGGAAGCAAAAGGAGTCATCCCAATCCTCTACGAAGTAGGTTCAAAAAACGATCACTCGCTACTTTACAAGACATTAATTGAGTGGTCGGATACCTATCGAGACGGAATTTCCGGCAAGGAAAGCATCGTGGTTAAGCATGCATCGAAATACCCATCGGAAAATACACAGCAAGATGATTTTGTGAGTAGCATGGTTTGGGCACTTTCAGACCCGTCAGGACGTCCGGCCAAATGTTTTGCTGAATTTGAGCCTACTCCTTCATTGGAGTGGTTATTGGCATTTTCTGAACATGGACTTCAAAAGGATGACCTTAAATCTTTCGACAAGGATTCTTCTCATTACCCCTTTGATGCTGTGCCCAGGTCAAGCTTGATCGATAGACCAGTATTTCCGGAACAACTGTCAAGGACAAGTTTTGGAGGCATCGTGCAGGATACCGATTGGGACAAGGTTATGTATCAGATTGCCAGTTGGATGATGCGACATCTCAATGATCCGGAATTGGTTTATTGGATTTTGAACAATGCAAACCCGATGTGCAGTCAATTGATTCAGATGATTAACATGGAACTTGAACGCCTGGATAATCTACATAGCAATGAGGAAACCGAAGAATTGGAGAATATCCGCAAGGCTTCACCTAATAGAGTTCCAGGCAAATGGATGAGAATGTTGTGGCGATTATTGTTGGGAGGACATGTAAAGACATGTCGCGATAGCTATGACTTTTACCAATGGATGAGCCGTCTAAATGAAAAAGGACTGGATCTGTCGTTGCGTAAGGAACTGCGCGAATTACTCTCACCTAAAATCGCCCTAGACAAACCATTACATTGGCCGACAGAATTTGGCGACTTCAATGTTTCTGATGGACTGCGAAAAATCGTCAGATGGCAACTAGAACTTGCTGCGGATGATGTCCATTCGGCTATTCGGGATTGGAATGGCGAGCAATGGAAAACGACATCATCGATTATATTGGAAGATATACAAATGCTGTTGCGAGATGCTCTTGACCTTCTAAGAGAGTTGGAGGATGCAGATGACTTTGAATACAGATCACGTTTCCAACATATAGTGCGGCCGAAGCATCCCGCCTCCGCATCCCGGACATCAGAGACGATCGTGTACGCAGCATCCTGGCCGACTGCTGGGAGCGCACGAAGGACCGGGAGGTGCCGCAATTCCGAGACGGAGAGTGTGAAGTGCGCCGCCTCTGGGATGAAGCGGTAGCCGAGGCTATGGGATGGGATACATCTGAACTTGAGAGGCAGCGCCTACTGCTGCACAGGGAGCCGCATGTACGAGGGCTGGGGTATGGACAGTATGCCGACTAGGAAAGTGTATCCGGCCATGTCGGAGAATCCGGATAGAGGTGTGCCAAATGAAATGCACACAATATTCAATGCCGGTATAAACGAAGAAGGAAACACCAATCCGGATTCGAGAGTTATTCCCTTGGCCTCGTCAAGTCAACTGTGAGAGGAATTTCGTTCCGGTATCCGGCATCACAAAAGGCAGAGACTCAAATTGAAGTACTCATCCAATGTTTACGAGTCTCGGATCATTCAAGGCTGGTATTTTCATCCTCAACCACTTTCAAAATAATCTGTTACGGACATCCTCCCAATACGCAAAACCCATACGTTCAATGGCATTGCCCCAGCACATGAAACCAAGCCGATTGTCAGCGAATTTGATTCTGAAACTGGCACTGTTACAGGTTGTAATCATTGCCCTTGCGAACTATACCGTGCAGTTCACCAATACCTTCCTCGGGTACCATTACAGCTACGGCATGTTTATCTTCCCGGCAGCCATTTTAGCAACCGATCTGACCATCCGCCTGTCCGGGCAAGCCAGCGCCCGAATAATCGTCTGCATAGCCTTTGTTCCTGCCATCCTGATCAGCGCATGGCTGGCAGACTGGCGAATTGGCTTGGCAAGTGGCTTGGCCTATCTTTTCGGGCAATTGCTTGACATCCTGGTGTTTCAGCATATACGGGAACGTTCGCTTGCCTGGTGGCCAGCACCCTTGATCTCGACCTTTGTGGCCAACGTCATTGATACCTATGCCTTCTACTTTGCGGCGTTTTATCGCTCAAGTGACCCATTTATGGCCGCCAACTGGATTGAAATTGCTACCATTGACCTTTGTTTCAAAATTGTAGTCTGTGTAGTGTTGTTCCTGCCGTTCTATGGCATGCTCCTGCATCGCCTGCAGGCACGAATGCTGGCATAACACAGAAACGCCATAATGGGAATCGTCATGGGATACTTGAAACATGTCACCAGCAATAGTACAAACATATTACCTGTCCAGAACTGCAATAAATGACTGGTAAAGATTTACTTGACACAAATGAGGAGGGTTGCCGTAGACGGGAAATAGCCAGTATTTCGCTTTCCCATGCGATGGTTTGTTGAATGGGCCGTAGTGGATCAGTCTGAAAATGCACGGCCTGACTGCGGACAAGGGTGCCTGGAAGCCGCTCTTGTCCATGTCCAATCAGGGCCGCTGGAGTTCAAGCAGGATGGCTAGCCGCTGCACCCGCAACGAGCAGGCCGGGGAAGCATTGCAGTACCTTTGAGGTGCAAGCCATCCAAACCTGATGAACACGCCATGAAGGTCAGGTTTTCAGGAATCGACAAGTCCCTTGAAGTCTGGAATTGCCATGCAGCCTGCGTCGGTCTGAAAGTGCTGGTCTGCCGCGATGCCGAATCCGGGTGCGACTGGTACACCCGGGATCCGGTCGACATGGATCACGGAACGACCTGCAGGGAGATGCGCCGCTCGGCATCGGCCATGATCCGCGAGTGGCAGGCGGATCGGCACTGAGGCCGTCAGCCAGCCCTAATTACTGGCCGGCCTGCATGTGTTGCGATCGTTGTCCCAATTCGTGTTTGCATCATCGTTGCACGCCGTCCGCGCCGTGACGCAAGCCGAATAAGATAAAGTTGGATGCGCAAAGTAGCCGCTGAAATAGCCGGTTTGAACAAGCGCGGGGGGATTCGGATCGGCGGGGGTTCTGAACCCGGCAGTAGTGAACGGATTACGGTCATGATAATAATTGCCGGGTTCAGGGGAAAACAGCGCTATGCAGTAGTGTTTATCCGGTTTTGCCCGGAGTGTCTGCTGCCATGAATCAAAGGGAATGTTTCCTCTTATTCCGCTTGTATATGCGTTTAATGACAAGCAACTCCTATAGTTGCCAACTTCAGCGTATATCATTAAATGCGGTGATTCTATCGTACAGGTATCAGGTGGATTTGAAATCTTGCAAGTGCGAATCGAATTGGGTATTGCGTTGGCTAAATCCACCGTGTAATTTACTTCCCATTCATGATTGCCGTTTATCTCTACGGTTGCAGGCATGGTGAAGCCTGTACCAAGCCATGTCATTAATTGCCCTGTTGTGGTCTGCGCCTATCCCGGCGCGGCCATCAGGACTGCCGCCAGCAAAGCGGCCAGTGCGGTTAATTTACGAGGGGGGGGGGGGTGAGTTTCATCAGTTGTTTCATTTCCTTCTCCGGATCGCTTGACGCGAGTTGCTGCAATTGCGGGTATTGTAACCGTTTCGTCTTCCAGGAAACAGGCTGATTGTCAAACTGAGCTACTACCGAATGTGCATACAGACTATCGGCTCAGTGTTGATCAAATTTGTCGTTGGTGTAGCGTGTTGTGGTAATGTTTCCTGGCACTGTTTTAGTCACAAGTCATAATCAATGAGTTGATGCACTCCATAGCATGGGCTATAGTCCTAATAATGCTTACACATAATAAAAATGTGTGATAGGCTCGATAGATTCTGTCTTTTATCTATTGTCATAAATCTGTGCCGCTTCCCTACGATAGCCGTCATGTTGCCAACAATATAATAGATGCGGCAAATGAAAAGGGCAGTGAAGTTTCCATCACAAGACTTCTCAAACTTGCATATATGGCGCACGGATGGACACTGGCATTGCTTGAAAAACCTCTTGTCAATGATTATGTGCAGGCATGGAAATACGGCTCCTGTCATTCCTCCGATATATTTTTCATTCAGACCGCATGGAGTCTACAATCTTCCAAGAGTAGAACTGCCTTGCGAACCTGATATGGATGATGATGTTCATCTGTTAATCGAGAGGGTTCACATCACCTATGAAAACCTGAATGATTCCCAGCTGTCCAGGCTGACGCACATTGAGGGAGGCCCCTGGCACACTTCCTATGAACCCGGAAAATTGGGGATAATTATCCCCAACGAACTCATAGTGGAACATTTCAGTGAAAAAATCAGAAGATCACAAAACCGGGAAAGAAGAAAGGAAATCGCCGCTACCTGATCCTGACGCCGAGGACCTTGATGAGGAACAGAAAAACAGACGTTAAACGGTATTGAACGGCATCACATCAATCTCAGATGGTGGGGTGTTGGAGTGGGAACTACTGCAATGACGGCAAGTTTCTGTCTTTCCCTGTATATACTTCACAATCTATCTAATTTCACAATTTCGGCAAATTCGGCAAATTTAATTTATCTTGCAATATCTGCCATAATTTCATTTACGGTAATAACCGTATTTCTCTTGACCGGAGCATTCAGAAAGTCAAGAAACAATGAAGAAAGTGATGTATTGAAAGAAATAACAAGACTTTATCCGTTGATCCGACTGTTTTCCGGCAGACACTAACTACTCGCCCCATAAACTGCTTGCGGCGAGCCGTGAATGAGTAGCACGAGTTCCGCCTTGGATTATTCGTATACGTTTCCTTCGAGGGTTTTGACGGCGTGGCCGTTGAGCATGATGTGAATGGCGTTCAGGGGGTTGTATCCGAGCATGCCCATGGTCTTGTATACAACTGGAGACCCTGCAGTGGGCCCAAACCTACTGTCGTATCTCCAGCCCACAGCCAACAAGGGTATCGGACCGTTCACCCAAGCTGGCAAGTAGCCCAAAGGATGGATAAAGGAGGCTGTCTAGTTCCTCTCGCTTTTCAATAGCACAGCGACTGCGTTAATCGTGCATGGACTAGCATGCAACCCCTTGCCAAGATCATTCGCCAACATGCGCTGAACCCGAATCCCCAGTAATGGTATGCATCGGTAGAGCGTAGTGGTAGAAATGAATTGAATCCTTTACAATTCACGCATCAAGTACCAGAAACCAGTTTCTCTTCCAGATGAGGTCATTTTGAAGTGAAATTATCGGGTGCGTTGGTATTACATAAATCCGTAAACTGTCGAACAGGCCTCGCATGTTAACTGACTATCTTCCGATCCTGATGTTCATGGTGATCGGACTGGGTATCGGACTGGTGGCAATGGGTGCCGGATTGGCCCTGGGACCCCACCGGCCTGACGATGAAAAACTGTCACCCTACGAATGCGGCTTCGAAGCATTCGAGGATTCGCGCATGAAGTTCGATGTCCGCTACTATCTGGTCGCGATCCTGTTCATTATTTTTGATCTTGAAATTGCCTTCCTGTTTCCATGGGCAGTTGCCCTGGATTCCCTCGGAGTATTCGGGTTTTGGGCGATGATCATTTTTCTGGGTATTCTCGTGATCGGGTTTATCTACGAATGGAAAAAAGGCGCTCTGGAATGGGATTAGCAAAATGTCGATAGAAGGTGTTCTGCGTGAGGGCTTTGCAACCGCCCGACTCGATGAATTGATCAACTGGGCCCGCACCGGATCAATGTGGCCAATGTCCTTTGGACTTGCCTGCTGTGCCGTCGAGATGATGCAGGCTGGCGCTGCCCGCTATGATCTCGATCGCTTCGGGGTGATGTTCAGGCCGAGCCCGAGACAGTCCGACGTCATGATTGTCGCGGGCACGCTCACCAACAAGATGGCCCCGGCACTGCGCAAGGTCTATGATCAGATGCCAGAACCCAGATGGGTAATTTCCATGGGCTCCTGTGCCAACGGCGGCGGTTATTACCACTATTCCTACTCCGTGGTGCGTGGCTGCGACCGGATCGTACCGGTGGATATCTATGTTCCGGGCTGTCCGCCCACTGCCGAAGCCCTGATCTACGGAATCCTGCAGCTGCAGAAGAAAATCAAGCGAACGTCCACGATTGCCAGGCCGGCAGTCCAAACTCAGGATGCGGCATCCTGAACGCCTCCTTCCGCTAGCCCATGACAACACTCGCATCGCTGGCCGAAAGTGTCGATGAATTGCTGGGCTCCGCCTTGCACTCAAAACGGCTTGACCTGAATGAGCTGACGCTGGAAGTCGACAGTGCCGAAATCAAGTCCGCATGCATCCAGCTGCGCGATGCCCCATCCTGCGATTTCAGGCAGTTGACAGACTTGTGCGGCGTAGACTACTCAGCCTATGGACTGGAAAATCATGAATCCCCTGATAAACCGCACCTTGGCGTGGTCTATCACCTTCTGTCGCTGAACCACAATCTACGCATCCGTGTTCGCGCCATGCTGGATCGGGAACAGCCCATGATTGATTCAGTGATCGGAATCTGGCCGTGCGCCGACTGGTTTGAAAGAGAGGCGTTTGACCTGTATGGGATCGTGTTCAGGGGGCATCCGGACTTGCGCCGGATTCTTACCGACTACGGATTTATCGGACATCCCTTCAGGAAGGACTTTCCATTATCCGGACATGTCGAGATGGCTTATGACGAAGACAAGGGTCGCGTGGCCTATCGGCCGGTTACCGTTGAGGACCGGATTCTGGTACCGCGTACCATTCGTGAAGATACCCAGACCGGCCGTCGCCAGGCGGAAACAGGCTAATGGCGGAAATTCGCAATTACACCATGAACTTTGGCCCGCAGCATCCGGCTGCCCACGGAGTTCTCAGGGTCATTCTGGAAATGGATGGCGAAGTGATCGGGCGTTGCGACCCGCACATCGGCCTGCTGCATCGAGCAACCGAGAAGCTGGCCGAATCCAAGCCGTTCAACCAGAGCATCGGCTACATGGATCGTCTGGATTATGTATCCATGATGTGCAATGAACATGCCTATGTGCTGGCCATCGAAAAAATGTTGGGAATTACACCGCCACTGCGAGCTCAGTACATTCGTGTGCTGTTTGATGAAATTACGCGGATTCTCAATCATTGTCTGTGGCTGGGCGCCCACGCACTGGATGTCGGGGCGATGACCGTCTTCCTGTACTGCTTCAGGGAGCGTGAGGATCTGATGGACTGCTATGAAGCGGTCTCAGGAGCGAGGATGCACGCCACCTACTATCGACCGGGTGGCGTATACCGCGATCTCCCGGACCAGATGCCTCGATACGTGCCGACCCAGCGCCATTCCAAAAAGGAAACCGAACAGCGCAATCAGGATCGGTCCGGCTCCCTGCTCGATTTCATGGAAGCATTCACCGAACGTTTCCCCGCCTGTGTTGATGAATATGAAACTTTGCTCAGCGATAACCGAATCTGGAAGCAGCGCACGGTTGACATCGGGGTAATTGCGCCGGAGCGCGCTATCGCACTCGGGTTTACCGGTCCCATGCTGAGGGGCTCAGGCATCGAATGGGATTTGCGGAAAAAACAGCCCTATGAGGTCTATGACCAGATGGATTTCGATATCCCGGTTGGCACCAATGGCGATTGCTATGACCGCTACCTGTGCCGGGTTGAGGAAATGCGCCAGTCGAACCGCATCATCAGGCAATGCATCCAGTGGCTGCGCGACAACCCCGGCCCTGTCATCATTGACGACTACAAGCTGATTCCGCCCAGTCGCGAGAGCATGAAGGGCGACATGGAATCCCTGATCCACCACTTCAAGCTCTTTACCGAAGGCTATTTTGTGCCTGAAGGCGAAGCCTATGCGGCCATTGAACACCCCAAGGGTGAGTTCGGGATTTATCTGATATCCGATGGGGCCAACAAGCCCTACCGGTGCAAAATTCGCGCTCCGGGATTTGCCCACCTTGCTTCATTGCATGAAATGTGCCAGGGGCACATGCTGGCGGACATGGTCGCCATCATCGGAACGCAGGACATTGTATTCGGGGAGATTGACCGATAATGAGCGAGCAGGCCCAATTCCGGCTGTCCAAAGCCGCTCTTGATGAAATACAGGGCGAACTTGCCAAATACCCGTCCGACCGCAGGCAGTCGGCACTCATGGCGACACTTCGCATTGCTCAGGACGAACACGGCTGGCTAAGCCCCGAACTGATCGCAGAGGTGGCCGGGATTATCGGAGTGCCCGTGGTGCGGGCCTATGAAGTCGCAACATTCTACTCCATGTATGATCTTGAACCGGTTGGCCGACATAAAATAGAAGTCTGTACCAATGTCTCCTGCATGCTGAGAGGGTGCGATCAGGTGGTCGGCCACCTCAAGCAGCGACTGGGAATCGACTTCAACCAGACCACCGAAGACGGCAAGTTCACCCTGCGGGAAGTGGAGTGCCTGGCGGCGTGTGCCGGAGCTCCGATGATGGCCATCGGCCATGACTACTACGAGAACCTGAATGAAGAGAAAATTGACTTGATTCTGGAAGGACTGGAATGAGCATTCAAAAAAATCGCGAACTGATCGCTGATCGATTCGGCTCTCTGAAGCATTCAAGCGGCGTGTGCCTTCCCGCTTTGGACCAGAAGGAACCATGGACTCTGGAAGCCTATCGCAAAAACGGCGGCTATCAGGCGCTGGAGAAGGTACTGGGCGGCGAGCTTGACCCTGCCGGAATCATCGAAGTTCTCAAGATTTCCAATATCCGGGGGCGCGGGGGCGCCGGCTTTCCGGTGGGCGTCAAATGGAGCTTCATGCCCCGACAGTCCGATGACCAGAAATACGTGGTCTGCAACTCGGATGAGGGAGAACCCGGAACCTGCAAGGATCGGGACATCATGCGCCTGAATCCCCATGCGCTTGTCGAGGGCATGACCCTCGGAGGCTATGTCATGGGGGCTTCTGTTGGCTATAACTATATCCGTGGGGAGTTTCATGAACCCTACAGCGCAATGGAACAGGCGGTCAAGGAGGCTCGCGAGACTGGATTGCTTGGCAAGAACATCCTCGGTTCCGGATTTGATTTCGAATTGCATAACCACCTCGGTTCCGGCGCCTATATTTGCGGAGAGGAAACCGCCCTGCTCAACTCGCTGGAAGGCAGGAAGGGAGAACCCCGCTTCAAGCCCCCGTTTCCCGCGGTCTTCGGGCTGTATGGCAAGCCCACAACCATCAACAACACCGAATCATTCGCCTCGGTGCCAACCATTCTCCGTGGAAACGGCAAATGGATGGACGGTCAGTGGTTCAGGGGACTTGGAGTTGAAAACTCGGGTGGCGTGAAAATCTTCTCGGTCACCGGGCATGTCAATAAGCCAGGCAACTATGAAGTCAAGATGGGCACGCCATTCAGGGAACTGCTGCAAATGGCCGGGGGAGTGTGGAAGAACCGCGAACTCAAGGCCGTGATACCGGGCGGATCATCGGTTCCCGTCATGCCGGCCGAAGCAGTTCTCGCCTCGAACATGGACTACACATCCCTGCAGGAAAACGGTTCTGCGCTCGGAGCCGGTTCCGTGATCATCATGGACGAGACCACCGACATGGTGAATGTTCTCGAGCGCATCTCGAAATTCTATTATGAGGAGTCATGCGGCCAGTGCACACCGTGCCGGGAAGGCACCGGCTGGCTGTACCGGATCATCCGCCGCATCAACCGGGGACGGGGCACATTCGAGGATCTCGATACCCTGCTTGACGTTGCAAACCGCATCGAGGGTCGCACCATTTGTGCCCTGGGCGATGCCGCAGCATGGCCAGTACAGAGCTTCCTCAAGCATTTTCGTCACGAATTCGAAGCCAAAATCGAGTCAATCCAGTCGGATGCTGCATGAGTAGTGTTGAAATAGAAATCGACGGGAAAGCCTATCCCGCAGAAGCAGGCGAGATGCTGATTGAAGTCACCGACCGAAACGGCATCTACATCCCCCGGTTCTGCTATCACGAAAAACTGTCGGTAGCGGCCAATTGCCGCATGTGCCTGATCGAGGTCGAGCGGGCGCCCAAGCCTCTGCCGGCCTGCGCCACGCCGGTAACCAATGGCATGAAGGTGCATACCCGATCGGAAATCGCGGTTGAGGCCCAGAAGGGCACCATGGAGTTTTTGCTGATCAATCACCCGCTGGACTGTCCGGTCTGCGATCAGGGCGGTGAATGCCCGCTGCAGGATCAGGCACTTGGATACGGCAAGGACAATTCGCGGTTCATGGAGCGCAAGCGATCGGTCCCCAGTGATGATATCGGACCGCTGATCGCAACCGAAATGACGCGCTGCATTCATTGCACCCGTTGCGTGCGCTTTGGCGATGAAGTCGCCGGGGTGATGGAGATGGGAGCGCCGGGAAGGGGCGAGCATGTACGAATCAGCACCTTTCTGGACAGCACCATTGATTCGGAAGTTTCGGGCAACATGATCGACCTTTGTCCGGTTGGCGCCCTGACTTCCAAGCCATTCCGGTTTGCCGCCCGCTCCTGGGAACTGACCGACCATCAGAGCATCAGCCCGCATGACTGTCTCGGGTCGAATATGCGGATCCAGACCCTGCGCAATCGCGTCGAGCGCGTGGTGCCAAAAGAAAATCCCGATATCAATGAATGCTGGCTCGCCGACCGGGACCGCTTCAGCTATCAGGCTATCCACAGTGAAAAACGCTTGACCAGGCCAATGATCCAGCGACAGGGAACATGGCAGGAAGTCGATTGGGAAACGGCCCTGACGCATGCCGTGGATGGCTTGAGAGCAATCATTGATCAAGGCAAGGCAGATCGAATCGGCGGCCTCGCCCAAGCCGCATCGAGCCTCGAGGAATTTCACCTGTTCCAGAAATTGATCCGGGCCCTGGGCAGCGAGAGCGTTGACTACCGGCTGCAGCAAAATGATTTTCGTGATGACGACATTGCCCCCCTCTTTCCAGCGAGCGAACTGCCCATCAGGGACTTCGGAACACGAAGCTCGGTATTGCTGATCGGTTCCAATATCCGCAAGGAACAGCCGCTGCTGTCGCTTCGCATCCGACAGGGGTGGCGCGAAGGAAAGACTGCCGTATCGGCAATCAACCCGATGGACTTTGATTTGAATTTTGCATGCACGGTGAGCGAGATTGCGCCGGGCACCGCAATGCTGGGCCGAACTGCCGCGCTTGCCAAGGCGATTGCCGATCTGTCCGGAACCAATGTACCCGCCGAGATCTCGGCCCTGTCGGACGGCTGCGATCTTGCATTGCTTGCGAAGCAGCTCGTGGATGCGGATCAGGAAGGCTTGATTGTGCTGGGTGCGTTTGCACAGCAGCATCCGGATGCCAGTCTGCTCAAGGCCTTGTCCAGCTGGATTGCCGAGACTACCGGCAATCGCCTGGCGATCCTCGCACCCGGCAACAGTGCCGGCGGCGCACTGGCGAACTGCCTGCCCGGTACAAATGGCCTCAACAAGCAGGCCATGCTTGATTCAGGCATGGCCGGTTTTGTATTGCTGGGCTGTCAGCCCGAGCTCGACTGCCTGGACGGGTATGCGGGAGTCAAGACCCTTGAGAATGCGGATTTCGTGGTGCAATTGACCGCATTCAAGCCGGAGACCCATGACCGGCATGTTGATGTTGCCCTGCCGATTTGCTCGTTTGCAGAAACTGCTGGAACCCATGTCAATTGCGAAGGAAAAATCCAGACTGCACGGGCAGCCATTGAATCGGTCGGAGAATCCAAGCCGGCCTGGAAAATTCTCCGGGTGCTGGGCAATTTCCTGAATCTTGAGGGATTCGGCCAAATCACCCTGAGCGATGTTACCCAGGAAGTTCTCGAAGCCATGGATTCGGATACAGCGCCAAACTGCCGCCCCAGCGAATTCCGCTGGCATTCACCGGTCTCATCAGCACCGGCCGGGCTTGGCTCCATTGCCTACATGCCGATGTATCGGGGCGATCCACTTGTCCGCAATGCGCTGGCACTGCAGTCTGCAGCGGACAATCCGGGACCTCTGGCAAGCCTGCATCCCGAGACCCTGAAAAAGCACTCGTTAAAGGATGGAGACTGGGCCGAGATTGGCAACGGCAATGTTTCATCACGCCTTCGGGTCATCAAAGAACCCCGGATGCCCAGGGACTGCGTGCTCATTCCTGCCGGATATGAGGAGACGGTAAATGCCCGTGCACCGGGCGCCTTGCGCATCGCTAGAGCCGAGCAGGAGATCCCGTGATTTACGATACATTCCTGTTTTTCACCGGCTGGCTGCCCGAAACCGTGCAGGCGATATCGTGGATGGTGATCAAAATCCTGGCGATTATTGCGCCACTGATGGCTTTCGTTGCCTACTTCACTTTTGCCGAGCGCAAAGTCATCGGCTACTTCCAGACCCGGGTCGGACCCAACCGGGTTGGACCCAAGGGCTGGCTGCAGCCGATTGCCGATGCCATGAAGCTGATGTTCAAGGAGCTGGTGGTACCCGCCCGCTCCAACCGGTACCTGTTTCTGTTTGCACCGGTGCTCTCGCTGGCTCCGGCATTGGCCGCATGGGCGGTGATGCCGTTCAGCGAGACCCTGGTTCTCGCCAATATTGATGCGGGGCTTCTGTATATTCTCGCATTAACCTCAATGGGCGTTTACGGGGTCATTCTGGCCGGCTGGGCTTCCAACTCCAAATACGCCTTTTTGGGAGCGATGCGCTCGGCAGCCCAGATCGTTGCCTATGAAATTGCCATGGGCTTTGCGCTGGTTGGCGTCCTCATGGTTGCTGGCAGCCTCAACCTGCATCAGATCGTTACCCGCCAGTCCGGGGGATTCTGGGAATGGTACTGGCTGCCCCTGCTGCCCCTGCTGCTGGTGTATTTCATCTCGGGAGTGGCCGAGACCAACCGGGCCCCGTTTGACGTTGCCGAGGGGGAATCGGAAATTGTTGCAGGGTTTCATGTCGAATACTCGGGCATGGGCTTTGCCGTGTTTTTCCTTGCCGAGTATGCCAATATCATCCTGATTGCAGCCCTGATGGTGCTGATGTTTTTCGGGGGCTGGCTGCCACCGCTTGAGATCGCCCCATTTACCTGGCTGCCTGGCCTGTTCTGGTTTGGCATGAAAACCTTCATCGTGTGTTTTCTGTTTCTATGGCTGCGAGCCACGTTTCCGCGCTATCGGTACGATCAGATCATGCGGCTAGGCTGGAAGATCCTGATCCCGGTCACGCTGGTCTGGATCGTGGTGATTGGGCTCGGCAAGTTCTACACACCCATCGGATTCATTTTTTCCTAGACATCATGGCTTCCAAGTTACAACAACTCTACAAGACGTTCAGCCTTCAGGAGCTCCGCAAGGGCATGGGGGTGACCGGGCGTCAGTTTTTCAATAAAAAGACCACCATCATGTACCCCGAGGAGAAAACCCCGAAATCTCCACGCTTCAGGGGACTGCATGCCCTGCGTCGCTATCCGAACGGCGAGGAACGGTGTATTGCCTGCAAGTTGTGCGAGGCAGTATGTCCGGCACTTGCCATTACCATTGACTCCGAGGAACGCGAAGACGGTACCCGCCGGACCACGCGTTACGACATCGATTTGTTCAAGTGCATTTACTGCGGGTTTTGCGAAGAGGCCTGCCCGGTGGATTCGATAGTGCTCACCGATATTCACGAATTCCACATGGAAGAGAACGGGGAACGGCTGGCTGACAAAAAGCGTCTTCTGGAAATCGGCGACAGGCATGAAGCGGATATCGCCGCGGCCCGCAAACAGGATGCCCCCTATCGTTGATTCACATGACTTTCCTGCAGTTCGTCTTCTACCTCTTCAGTGCCATTACGGTGTTTGCCGCTGCCATGGTGGTAACCGTCCGCAATCCGGTCAAGTCCGCGCTGTATCTGGTGCTGGCATTCTTCAGTGCCGCCTGCATCTGGATGATTCTGCATGCTGAATTTCTGGCGATTGTTCTGGTGCTGGTGTACGTCGGGGCGGTCATGGTGCTGTTTCTGTTTGTGGTGATGATGCTGGATATTGACCTGGCTCGCCTGAGAGCCGGATTCACCCGTTATCTGCCGGTCGGTGGACTGGTGGCTCTGCTAATGGCAATTGAAATCGCGCTGGCACTGCATGTCGGGTTCAATGCTGCCCCTTCGCAAGCAGTCTCGGCACTCGGTCCGGATACCAGCAATACCCAAGCCATCGCATCGGTGCTGTACACGGATTATGTCTATGCCCTGGAAATTGCCTCGCTGATACTGCTTACGGCGATTATTGCCGCAATCGTCCTGACCATGCGCAAGCGCACTGATCACAAATATACCGACCCAGGCCATCAGGTCACGGTCAAGCGGGAAGACCGTCTGAAGATTATCAAGATGGACAGCGAAAAACCGCAAGCGGCGGATTCTGCGAAATGATTCCATTGTCGCACGCCCTGATTCTCGGTGCAGTGCTGTTTTCAATCAGCGTGGTCGGGATCTTCCTGAATCGCAAGAATCTGGTCATCCTGCTGATGGCCATCGAACTGCTCTTGCTTGCAGTCAACATCAACTTTATCGCTTTTTCCTACCATCTCGGCGATGTTGCGGGACAGATTTTCGTATTCTTCATCCTGACTGTCGCCGCTGCCGAGTCGGCGATCGGGCTGGCGATCCTGATCGTGCTGTTTCGAGCCAGGCGCACCATCAACGTTGATGATATTGACATGCTCAAAGGCTAGCCATGATCTACCCGGCCATCCCCCTCATTTGCCTGATCGCAGCCATCATTGCCGGCTTGTTCGGCCGCCAGATTGGCCGGCGTGGCGCCCACACGATAACCATAGGTGCGGTTGCCATCGCGCTCATTTTGTCCATTGCGGCATATCTGGATGTCGGCCAGGGAGGCGGGGGCAATTTCACGCTGTATACCTGGGCAGTCAGCGAAGGCATGCGCTTTGAAATCGGATTCCTGATAGACGAATTGAGCGCCATGATGATGGTGGTCGTGACCTTTGTATCGCTGATGGTGCACATTTACACGATCGGCTACATGCATGACGATCCCGGCTACCAGCGCTTTTTCTGCTACATATCGCTGTTCACCTTCGCCATGCTCATGCTGGTGATGTCCAACAACTTCCTGCAGCTGTTTTTTGGCTGGGAAGCGGTTGGCGTAGTCTCCTACCTGTTGATTGGCTTCTGGTACGAACGGGATACGGCAATTTTTGCGAACCTCAAGGCTTTTCTGGTCAATCGGGTTGGCGATTTCGGATTTTTGCTCGGCATTGCCGCGATCGCCTACCTGTTCGGCTCACTGGATTACGAAACCGTATTTGCAGACACCGGGATGATTCAGGGCAAGACGGTCTCCACGCCTTTCGGCGACTGGCTGTGGATCACGGTAATCTGCATCCTGCTGTTTGTCGGTGCCATGGGGAAATCCGCACAGGTGCCCCTGCACGTCTGGCTGCCGGATTCCATGGAGGGACCAACCCCGATTTCCGCGCTGATCCATGCCGCAACCATGGTCACCGCCGGCATCTTCATGGTGGCCCGGATGTCGCCCCTGTTCGAGTTGAGCGAGACAGCGCTTGCCACCGTACTTGTCGTAGGTGCTACGACCGCAATTTTCATGGCCCTGGTCGGCCTGGTACAAAATGACATCAAGCGTGTGGTCGCCTATTCAACATTGTCCCAGCTTGGCTACATGACGGCAGCGCTTGGGGTCTCGGCCTATGATCTTGCCCTCTTTCATCTTGGCACGCATGCCTTCTTCAAGGCACTGCTGTTTCTGGCAGCCGGATCGGTGATCATTGCCCTGCACCATCAACAGGACATGCGCAAGATGGGCGGCTTGAAATCAGTCATGCCGATCACCTATGCGACCGCAGTCATTGGCTCTCTCGCGCTGTCCGGTATTCCTCCCTTTGCCGGTTTCTTCTCGAAAGATGCGATCATCGAAGCCGTGCACCACAGCCATATCGCGGGTTCCGGATATGCCTACCTAGCTGTGCTGACCGGCGTCTTTGTCACCGCCTTTTATTCCTTTAGGCTGCTGTTCCTGACCTTTCATGGCAAACCCAGAATGTCCGAAGCAGCCCTGCATCATGCGAAAGAATCTCCCTGGGTGGTCACGGCGCCTCTCATCGCACTAGCCATACCGTCGGTGCTGGCGGGATTCATCTTTTTCGAACCGGTTCTTTCGGGCAGCTATTTCGGTTCCTCGATTTTTGTGCTGGAAGAACACCATGTGACCGGTGCGCTGTATCAGTCCTATCATGGCCAATCCGGATTCGGGTTGATCATGGCCTCGATTATGCATGGCATCATGACGCCGCCATTCTGGCTGGCTGTCTCGGGTATTGCATTTGCATGGTACTGTTACTGCCGTCGTACCGATCTTCCGGGAAAAATCGCCAAGCGATTCTCCCTCGTCTACCGAATTCTGGACAGGAAATACGGTTTTGACGAATTTTATCAGGCGGTATTTGCCAGGGGTTCGGTAAGCCTCGGCAAGCTGCTTGACCGCAAGGCTGATGCAGGACTGATTGACGGCATGATGGTCAACGGTACTGCAAGGACGATCGGGCGAATTTCGTCTCGACTGAGAGAGATTCAAACCGGTTTCACCTATCACTATGCATTTGCAATGATTATTGGGCTATTCGGCCTGATTTCAGTGTTTGTGTGGTTATAGGAACGATCAGGCAGCATCATGGAAACGCCCTTGCTCAGCATCCTGATCTGGTTCCCAATAGTCGCGGGAATCATCATTCTCGGAGTGGGCAAGGGTCCGCAGCATGATTCGCTGGTACGCAAGCTGGCACTGGGATTTTCGGTTGCCGTGTTCTTGTTCAGCATCCCGCTCTATAACGGATTTGACCGGACTTCTGCAAGCATGCAGTTCACGGAATTCCACAGCTGGATTCCCGCTTTCAATATCAACTATGCATTGGGGGTCGATGGCTTTTCGGTGCCGCTGATTTTGCTGACCACTTTGCTTACCGTGATTGTTGTTGTGGCTGGCTGGCAGGTCATACAGGACAAGGTTGCCCAGTACATGGCCGCCTTCCTGATCATGGAAGGGATCATGATCGGCGTGTTTTCTGCACTGGATGCCATGTTGTTCTATGTGCTATGGGAAGCCATGCTGATCCCGATGTTTCTGATTATTGGACTGTGGGGTGGACCCAACCGAATCTACGCCGCCATCAAGTTCTTTCTGTACACGCTGCTCGGTTCCCTGTTGATGCTGGTTGCCTTGCTCTATCTGTACCGCCAGTCGGGCGGATCGTTCAGCATTCTTGACTACCACTCGCTTCCGATTGGCCTTGGTGCGCAGATCTTCATTTTTCTGGCTTTCTTGGCTGCCTTCGCGGTCAAGGTGCCGATGTTTCCGGTTCACACCTGGCTACCGGATGCCCACGTCGAAGCTCCAACCGGGGGGTCGGTCATCCTGGCTGCGATCATGCTCAAGATGGGGGGTTATGGCTTTATTCGCTTCAGCATGCCGATTGCGCCGGATGCCAGCCAGGAGCTGGCCTGGCTGATGATCACTCTGTCCCTGATCGCAATCGTTTACATTGCGCTGGTCGCGCTGGTCCAGTCGGACATGAAGAAGCTGATTGCCTACTCATCCATCTCGCACATGGGTTTTGTGACGCTGGGGTTTTTCATGTTCAACGGGCAGGGACTTGAAGGCGGCATGGTTCAGATGATCTCGCATGGATTCATCTCCGGTGCCCTGTTCCTGTGTGTGGGAGTTTTGTATGATCGCCTGCATTCCAGAGAGATTGCCACATATCAGGGGATTGCTACACCCATGCCGATGTTCGCGGCCTTCATGGTATTGTTTGCCATGGCCAACAGCGGACTCCCCGGCACTTCAGGATTTGTTGGCGAGTTTCTGGTAATTCTGGGGTCTTTCAAGGTCAATGCCTGGTTTGCGATTCTGGCTGCCCTGACCCTGATTTTTGGTGCGGCTTACACATTGTGGATGGTCAAGCGGGTAGTCTACGGAAAAGTACTGAACGATAGCGTGGCGGGACTTGATGACCTGTCCAGGCGCGAATTCGCGATGCTCGCAATACTCGCCGGCATGGTGCTGCTGTTTGGCATTTGGCCAAATCCGCTACTTGAATTGATGCATGCATCTTCCGAAAGCCTACTGGCTCATATTGAGATCAGTAAATGTCCCTATGCGTGCCGATAACCGGACTGGAATGAG
This sequence comes from Gammaproteobacteria bacterium, assembly GCA_026709505.1. Lineage (GTDB taxonomy): Bacteria > Pseudomonadota > Gammaproteobacteria > Arenicellales > Poriferihabitantaceae > Poriferihabitans. Next base: position 28,698 of record JAPOSW010000102.1, read on the forward strand.
TGACTGACCGATGAATGTTGCATCCCTCTCAGTGAATCTGGCTATTCCGGAGATCCTCATTGCCACAATGGCCTGCCTAATCCTGGTTGCAGGATTGTTCGGCAGTCCGGAACGCTCCGGACTGCTGTGCTATCGACTGTCCATTGCTGTCCTGTTGACCGCCGCTGTCCTGGCGATCCTCGGAATTACCAGCGATTCGCAGCTGGCCTTCAACGGTTTATTTGTTGATGACCCGCTTGCAGAGCTGCTGAAATTTGGCATTTGCATGTTGAGCGCAGCCGTGTTTATTTACGGGCGCCAATACAATCTGGACCGCAACCTGTTCCACAGCGAATATTACGTGCTTGGCCTGCTGGCTGTATGCGGCATGATGGTCATGATCTCGGCAAACCACCTGCTTGCCCTGTATCTGGGACTTGAGCTGATGTCCCTGTGCCTGTATTCAATGATTGCCTTTTATCGGGAAGACAAGCTGGCAGTCGAGTCAGCGATGAAGTATTTCGTGCTGGGTGCGCTGGCATCAAGCATCCTGCTCTACGGCATCTCACTCCTGTATGGACTGACCGGATCGCTGCACTTGCCGGAGATCCGGGATGCGATTGCCGGCATGGATCACTCCAATCCCGCCTTGCTGCTGGGAGTAGTGCTGATTGTGACGGGCCTGGGCTTCAAGCTGGGTGTAGTGCCTTTTCACATGTGGGTTCCCGATGTCTATCAGGGTGCTCCGACCTCAACCACGGCTTTCATCGGCTCTGCACCCAAAATTGCGGCATTTGCACTGGTCATTCGATTGCTGTCGGGCGGCCTTCAGGACATGCACGATGTCTGGTATCAGATGCTGATTATTCTGGCCCTGCTATCGGTACTTGCGGGCAATGTGATTGCAATTGCACAGGACAATCTCAAGCGGATGCTGGCTTACTCGACTATTTCGCATATGGGATTCTTCCTGTTCGGAGTGTTGGCTGGAAATCAGGCCGGCTACAGTGCCGCATTGTTTTATGTGCTGGTCTACGCAATCATGAGTTGCGGTGCCTTTGGCCTGATTCTGATGCTGTCGAGAAAGGGTTTCGAGTCGGACCTTCTGGATGACCTGAAAGGGCTTGACCGGAACAGCCCCTGGATTGCGGTGCTGTTTTTGATATTGATGCTCTCAATGGCCGGAATTCCGCCGATGGCGGGCTTCTTTGCCAAGCTAGCGGTAATTCGCTCCCTGGTAGAGCAGGATCTGGTATGGGTTGCCGTCTTTGCGGTACTGCTTGCGGTAGTGGGAGCATACTACTACTTGCGGATCATCAAGCTGGTGTATTTTGATCCGCCTACTGCCCCCGGATCAATCGCGGTCAAGCCGATGAGCTTGGCCGTGATTGTTGCTAATATCGGGATTCTGGTTGTCATGCTGCCCTGGATCGGCGCCTTGATTGAATTGTGCCGCCATGCAATTCGGGGAATCGGGTAGCCAGACTTTGTTTCTGGTTGAGGCACCGGAAACAAATAGTCCCACGTGCCGCAACCGATATTTATGCCGAGTGGTTGATAATGGGCAGTACAATATATTTTTCTTCCTTTTCAGGTCTTTTCTTTCCAGAAACGCCTACACCCCACCATCAGTTCCGATACGTTTTCTGAACCCTGATTCCGGAACCGAATCTATGGAACTTGACGACAAGGCTTTCAAGTCGATCACCTTCTTTGGCAAGTGCTATATCGCAAAACATGTCATGATGATCCGCAGACACCCGAAATCGGCCGGAGAGGAGCTGGTGCATGTCCAGCTCATCAAGACCTTGCCCCGGCAGATGAAGCGGCTGACTCCGAGCGGAGCCGAGGTTCTCGGTCTGTCGTGTCTATCGGCCCCGGAGCTACTTGAGCAGGCAGGAGCCATCACCCTAGAGGAGAATTTCCAGTCGAAGCAGAACTTCAGACCGCGCATCGTGCATTGCAAGTGGGCCGTCGACAGATCGCCAATCAACGCCACATAGATCGGGCCGGTACGTCTGCAAGGGTCAATCACGGCCTTGAAGCCAACCGGGACTGGAAGGCCCCGATCGGCAGACACCACTGCCTGGACACCAACAGGGCTTTGGGCCACAATTTTGACATCTGGTACCTTTGTTCCGAGGAAACCAGCCCTTAAACATAGCGAAATTAGGCGGTCCCGCCCGGTCATTCATGCAAATCGTGCCGTTTTTGACCCCTTTTTGCATCCTGGGAATACAAAAACAGAACACACTACAAGTTCTTCAGACCGGCGATATTTTAGTTGGGTTGATGGCTTTCTTCATAAGCCGGATATACAGTAGTGACAATATCGGCAGCCTGTTCAAAAATAAGCATTTTTTTAGTCAGATTAGTTGGAGTGCCCACGATTTCAGCATGACACGGCGCAGAAGGCCATTCATTAGTTGCTTTCAATGGGTTTTCCAAAACATCAAGATCCAGGTCACGAATTGAAGCAACATTCAATTCGGCAAGAACTGCGGTTTTCCCAACTTTCAGACGTAAGACTTTTCGGACACGTGCAACCTGTTCAACTTTACCGCCGGCTTTAAATTCCAGCCAATTGACGGAGATAAGCGTGTCATTGAAAGCTTCCGGCAACACAATCCCATCATCTAGCTTGCTTCCTCCGACATAACGAACGACATTATCTTGGTATGGGAGCGGGTCACCCTTCATGCCTTAAGCAATGGTTTGAGGTCTTTACCAGTAATCAGGTTGTTGAAGTCCTTAAAGGTTGCACTGCCAACCACGCCCTCAGGCGAGTTTACATTGCGGCCCAACAGAACATATTCCACGATATCACCACCAAGAAACTTGATATTCAACCGCCAAATCTCATTGCGCCAAATCGCAGCATAAGCACCATCATCCGAAAGAAAAAGAGCAGCTCGCCGTATTTTGAATGGTGCAGTATCAATGAATTTGAAAAATGCGTCCAAGGATGTAGCGATAGGTACGATTCCTTCTTCTTCAGCAGCTTCCTTGAGCTTTTTAAGCCTTTTTTCGTAAACTTGTCGATCAATATCTGGAGAAGGGGGATCGACCAGTCGTATTTTAAATGATGCAGAATCAATGGGTGCATCCCATGAAACAGAAGAAAATACAATTGAATATCGAGAATATTCTTTTTGGCAAAGCGCAGCATTAAAGTGGTCCGGCAGACCGATGAAAAGAACTGTCGGACCTGTGGACTTGACAAACAACTGTGCTGATGGTGCCATTTTCGCCTTATTCTGCAATTGTTTTCATTGATTTAATTACTGGATCGCTTTCGCCGACTTCATGCTTATGGGTCAATTTGATCTCATATTCAGTCTCGGGTCTCAAATCGACAAACGAGCATTGATTAAACGGTGTTTCAAATCCACGGACAGCTTGACTCAATAGGACCAAGGGAAGCAACGGAAACCATAATGAATTTTCTTCCTGTTCGATAATTTATCGATGGAATTCCACAGTCATGCCTTGCGATTTCGCACATCGCAATGGTGGCAAATGCGAATCTTGCAATCAAGCCCAGTTATCAAGCCAGTAACGTTAACTTTACTTTCGCAATTATGGAATGTTCCCATAATTGCGAAACCGAGATCACTGCCAAGATCCAGTTCTGCCAGTCTGGATACGTTCTATAAGAGCAATTGTCTGGTGGCGATTTATATCGGCAATTTTCTCAGATATTCGCCGAAAGACGGGATGGGAATCCAATAGTGATGAGGGATTTCCTTGGTTTCCATAAGGACTCCCGCATGCAAAGCATTGGTTAGAAAATTATTAAACCCGGTTTGCGAGTCTTCCAATAGAGGAACGATCAACTCTTTTAGTCTGGGTCGGGACAAGATGCCATCCGGTGTGTCATTTGCCGCCAAGGCAATCTTCTTGTAAAGACTCGGATCAAATGAGCAAGAGCGAAGGCGAGTGGCATAATAGCTTTCTTTTCGTTTTTGGCCATCTTTAAGTGCCTCTCCAAGCAACTCGTTTCTGATCCGGCTTCCGTTTTTTACGATCACTCGACAAGCTGCTACCGATACCCGGTTGATGTGCTGCGGCCAGCCTTGAGAAAGTTCTGCTAGTCGTTCTACCCAGATTTCCTGATCATCGCTTGAGCCGGTAAAGCTGTAGGCCTTGAATACGCTTCGAATTACATTACAAGCCTCTTCGTGATCCAAAAGTTCGAGATTTACTACCCGCTCGTCCGGCGGTCTTGAAAGACCGCACTTTCTCAACATCTCCTCAGTGTCACTCAGGCCAAAGAAAGCTGCTAGCAGAGGAATCTTGTCGGGCGGATCATGCAAACAGTTCAATACTCCTTTAGTCGTGTCCTTCACTAGGGTATTCTGAGCCTCATCAACGAAAACCATGATGTGGAAATTCTTTAACAGTCCGGCCGCATTCTGGAAAACCCGCTGTGAAAATACCTGGGCTTCCTGATTGTTGGTCGATTTCCCCCCTACAGAAATACCGGCCATGCCAAAGCCTCTTTCAGAAAGGTCATGGTACATCTTTCGGCCTAGCTCCATGATGCTCTCCAGCCTTCTGGTACCGCTGCCGGATGACATTTCCGAAAGCCTCTTGCTTTCTGCATTAACTGCATCAACAAGCAGCATCACAATCTCGAAAGCCGACTCCAGATTCTCTGGCTTGATGTCAACGGCTACCCATGGATCATCGGGAGTCGAATGCTTGCGAACAGCCTCCATGCACTCCAGCATCAGGGCAGTCTTGCCAGCGCCCGGAGCCCCCTGAAAAATCATTGTGCCACCGCCGATAACACCGTCATCAAGACTCAAAGCAGCATCGCGAAAAATCTTAAATTCCGCATCACGGCCCCGAAAGAATGCATCTCGCCCCGATTCACTGCGGTCTGTGCGCCGCAACCATTTGTCAAAGGGTATAGGGTCAACTGGAAGCGGTTTGGGGAACGACTCTTGATTCATCATAATTCTAAATTTATATCGTTGGAAAGATGGAACTCCAGCCCTGATAGCACTAAAAATAGAAGCGTTGATCCAACTTGCCAGGCTCTGCCCAGGTGAGAGATTGGCCACCGCATTGTCAAGAAATAAGCACCCAACCCGATCTGAAGGGCATGTCAAGCTCTGTGCTCATAACTGTGGCAGTTTGTCTCTCGGATATCACATAAGCCCCTCAGCTTGGGCTTTCTCTAAAACTCCTAGAAGTACCCCGCACTGTTTTACTGTTGGAATTTTATTTGGTATTTGCTCAGCAACCCTAATGATTCCAGCCTCCTTTTCGGTTAGAAATTGTTTCTCGATTCCAATATGGCGAATTTGACTCCACTTTTGATTAGGCACTGCAAGCACTCGCTTTTGTGCATCAATTCCATCATCAATCTGCTGAGCCTTCTTCGCCTGTTTTTGCTCGTCCTTCTGAATATCGGTTTCAACGAGGGTTTCAAAAAACCTCAAACTAATATCAGATTCCAGCTGATCAATCTTATTCTTGATGCGCTCCCAACATGAATCCTTCTTACACCACTCGGAAATGTTCGAAATACCTTCAGGCGGATGTGTAATATCTTCGTTCACAAATTTTGCAGCCTTGCGTAGTGCATCTGCAAGCTCGGGGTAAACTTCCTGCTTTTCCCAACACCTCAGATAATCTACAATCTTATCTGCACGATGACACAGTTCGTTTATTACCGCTATGGTATAAGTCACAATATTGGCCCGATAACCTCCGTTGTACCAAGGCTCACTGGAAACCATTTTTTCAGCCCACCTGAAAATGATCGCCCGGGCAATAACGCATTTGAAGTACAGCTCGTTGAAATTGAGCTGACTTTTCGTCCAAGTCTTGCCAATCCGCATTGCAAATTGCGCAAAGTTCTTTTGTGCTCCGAGGTTGACCCATTTGGGATGATCGTCCCAGATGTTCTCGAACTTCGCGATATCAGTTTTCGTGAACATTTGGGGTTTGGGATACTCTGCCTTGAAGCGTTTTTGCTCTCCCGTTGTTAATTTGGATTGTGCATCTGCATACTGCCCTCGAGCGCGCTCATAGAACCACTTGGTCTCACGCTGCGCACCTCTTTGAGCAGGTGCCCAAATGCGCCGTGAAAATTCCTCCATACGGACATGAAAGGGATGGTTTGAGAAGAAATCAGCTGCGTTTACACGGTTCTGCGTGTTAGCGAACTCCGAAACCCTAGGAACGACAATTTCACTGTCTTCAGGACTGATAACAGAGAGTTTCATCTGAACGAACACACCATCCAATGATGCCTTGTCACGTCTTTTTGTATGAAAGAGAGAGGCCGTGGTCTGCCCCCCGTTTACGATTTGCAGGTCTTTAATGCGCACAATTCCCAAACTACTATTGTATTGCTCCACCTCCACCTCTTGGGCAGTAGCTGTGATGCCATTGTTGTAGGCAAAAAACATTTCTGGCTCAGTCAGTATGGTAGTGCGTATACCTTTATTCACTTTCCCTCTTGCTTGGAGAAAAGAACGCACGTTTTGTTCAAGAAGTCGTGCTCCATGCTTACCATACAGGGTTGCCAGCACTTCACCAGGTAGAACTATCAGATAGGACTGATAAGAACTCGAGCCGAGGTATGCTGGAAGGCAGTTCATTCCATTCCCGAATTCCTCTTTAAAATTAATGTCTAGTGCTTCTTTTTGACCACGTGAGCTTCGCTGTCGTTGTAGACGTGAGACATCCCAGACATGGTATGTTGCCTCAATGTTACAGATTTTTCGATCTTCAACACTCTGCATACGATCGCTTAGCAGACGCTCGGAAATCAAGAAAAAGTTGACCTTGAATATGTCTTCGTGGTCGGATATTTCACGAGATAGCCCATACTCCGGAGTAGTTTCATCAAGGTTGACAAAGAGGTGTTTAGAAAGACTTGCCTCAAAAAAGTTCTCTACCCTTTTGAATGCGGCGGTCACATCTGTTTGCGTCAATGACTGAACCTCTTCTCGACTTTCAAAATCGGCTATAAACAGATCAAGCACACCTTCGTCGTTAAACCAGTAACCGTCAATGCGTATGCCTCGCTGAGATCTATAGTGACAAAGCACGAAATCTTCGATGAAGCCAGTTTCAATAAGCTCATTCGAGAACGCTTCCATAAATGCGGACAGTTGAAATTCACCATGGGCCTCTGCCCCCGCCATGACCTCCTGACGAAAATTATGAAAAAATTCGCTTGCAGTCTGTTCCATCAGTTCCCCCAGATTTCGCTCCTCTTGCACTCAAATGGTGCAATTTTTTCCAGTTGTAGGCTGTACTTGACATCAACCAAACCATCCGGCAACTCCGATCTGACAAGCCTCGGAAAGCCTTCAGACACCCGATAGGTATTTGACCCCTTTACAAGTAGCTTTGGTGAATCATACTCTCTTATTTCGACATAGCCATAGGAGGCCAGCTTTTTCCAGTACTCTTCGATTGCTTCAGCATCGATTAATTCATGTTCTACTGCCGAAACCAGCTCATTTAGCGACTGTGCTGACGCCCTCTCCGAGACCTCTGTCAAATAGTATATATTGAGGAAGAGATGTTCTGATACGCTCTCAAGCTGGTCTTCAGATGTGACGTGCACAGTGCTTCGGTCTCGTTCGCTGATCGACTTGACTTCTACTGCCGTGTTACCAAAGATAAAATCCTGATGAGTGCGGTCAGGTCCACACCAAGCATCAACTGCTCGAGCATCTGCTAGATGCTCCCCCCTTAAAGTGCGCAGAAAATTTAGTTCAGAAAACAGACCTCGAACTTCCCCTATAGAGAGAACGCGCGTTCTCTTACCCGCAAGAAAAGCTTTCCAACGCTTGATGTGATTCAGGGCTACTTCCAATGCCACAGCAGGATCAGCGACACCATCAAGGTTTCCGATGAGTGTCTGGCATAGTCCATTGAAGAGATCGCGATCCACATGCTTTTCAAGGGCGAGGATTAGCCCCTGTTTTCCGGATTCTGGCAATTGTCGTAGATCGACTGCTATTCCACTCACATTGGTTATGTTCTTTCGGAATTGATCCGTGTGATCGCCTTCTAACTGAACAATGAACAAACACAGCCCTTGCTCATCTTTGCCCCAACAAAGACTCACATCACCGGGTGGAGTAGCATAGCGGACAGTATAATCGCGATCCGGTTTCTTCATTTCATCCCATGGCGCTCTGCTAATCGTCATAGTCTTCCTCTTCGTTGGGCGTATCAAACAATTCGCTCTGCATACTTTCGATCCACACTTGGTTCGCTACGACCTCAATTTCAGTTTGATAGTGGCCAGGAGGGAAACTGAGGCCGAAAGCTGGAACGCGAGTCTTCTCACGACCCAGATCAAGCACATGAAGCATTAACAATGGCTTCTTACGAACAGATCGAAAGTGATAGTCAGATGGCTTCTTGTTGACATCGTCTTCACGTGCCAAGATTGCTGCTTCCTCTTTCTGTGATTCGGACAGCCCGAGTTTCTCATCCCCACGACTAGCCACACGATCCTTGCTCGTTTGCCAAACGTTGCCATCAAGACGTGCACTATTTCGCTTCTGAGTTCCCAGATTGTATGCTTCCTCATTTTGACCATTGGATTCCACGGAAATCAATAGAACATCTCCAGCTTCATAACTATTCCTAATTACCACTAATCATAAGTGGGTTTTGTGATACAGCAGGATAGATGTAAACATTTGATTAAAAAGGAGCATACTATGATGTGCAATCCTGTCCAGTTCCAG
>JAPOSW010000063.1 GCA_026709505.1 Gammaproteobacteria bacterium
TTGCCGAATGGGTGCTCGTGGATGATTCCCAGATTGTCAAGATTCCCGATCACATGGCGCTAGATGCCGCCTGTCTTCTGGCATGTGGAGTGATAACCGGCGTTGGTGCTGTCATCAACACGGCCGAAGTCAAGCCCGGATCCAATGTTGTGATCATTGGTGTTGGGGGAGTTGGCTTGAACGCCGTCCAGGGAGCGAAAATTGCGGGTGCCAAGACCATTATTGCAGTGGATATCGAGGACCAGAAACTGGAGACCGCCAGACAGTTTGGCGCAACGCATGGTGTGAATGCCGGGGTTGAGAAACTGCCAAGAGAGATCCGGGCCCTGACGGATGGATACGGTGCGGATTACGTGTTTGTGACGGTGGGTTCCCAGCAGGCCATTGACAGCAGCTATCGGTTGATGCGCCGAGGCGGTCAGGTGGTGATTGTCGGCATGCCATCGGCCACTGAAAAAAGCAGTTTCCTGCCTGTGGCTCTTGCCGCTTCGAATCAGAAAATACAGGGTAGCTTCATGGGGCAGACCCGACTGCGAGTCGATATTCCGCGCCTTCTTTCTCTCTACAAGCAAGGGGTTCTCAAGCTTGATGAACTGATATCCAATCGTTATGCCCTGGACGAAATCAACCTGGCCATCGAGGATACATGCAAGGGGAAAAGCCTGCGCAACATCCTGATCATTGATGATTCACTGTGATGAAAAGGCGACAATGCCTATTTATCCTGAGCTTCGATTGCGGGTATCGATGCTCAAAAGGACCACCAGCTTCTGAAAATCGTCCGGCGGATCGGCCTGCCATGACTGAAGCTCCCGTGTTGCGGGGTGGACTAGCGAGAGTTCGCCTGCATGCAGTGCCTGGCGCTGAAAGCCTCTCAAGTACTGGATGAGATATTCATCAGCCGCTTCCGGAAGGATTGTGCGGCATCCATAGCGTGCATCCCCGACCAGCGGGTGCCCAGCCGAGTTCAAATGAACGCGAATTTGGTGGGTTCGCCCGGTTTCCAAAGCGACTTCAATGAGAGTGTGAGATCGAAATTTCCGGTTGATTCTGACATGCGAGATTGCGGACTTGCCCTGATGCGAGACGGCCATGCGCAGGCGATCCCTTGGATGTCGTGCTATGGGTTTGTCGATGGTCATACCGGCAATCAATACGCCCTCGCAGACAGCCTGATAGATGCGCTTCACGGTTCTTTCGGCGAGCTGGGACGAAAGGGACTGATGTGCTTTTTCGGTTCGAGCAACCACCATTAAACCGGTGGTGTTCTTGTCGAGGCGGTGAACGATCCCGGCTCTCGGCAAATAAGCGAGTTCCGGAAAATGATGAAGCAAGCCATTCATCATGGTGCCTTGATGGTTGCCTGCCCCTGGATGCACGATCAGGCCGGCCGGCTTGTTGATGACGATCAACTGTTCATCCAGCCAACATACATTTAGGTCGATGGGTTCGGGGTCGATTGAAAGCGGTTCATGCGGGGAGAGTTGAACAGAAAGACTTTCGTTTCCTGTCAGCAGGTATTTGCGTTTGACGAACTTGCCATTGACAGTAACCTGTCGATTTTCAATCCAGTTCTGGATGGTAGTGCGCGAATACTCGGGCAGCAGTTCGGCAAGAGTGCTGTCCAAACGCTTTTTTCCGATATCTTCCGGGACGGTTAAGGTAAGGCAAAGTTCCGAATCGGGCATATCATGTATCGATGGGGAAGTATGAATGGCGCCTGCATGAGAAAGTTGAGCGGTATCGGCTTAAGCCAACAGGTCATGACTGTCTAGTCGAACGTGTCCGGGCCAATAGTACATCGTGTTGAGCAAGTCAGGCATGCCGGCTACCATCTCCATTTATTCACTTGCAAGTCTGTTTTTACAGGTGTATGCAACCTCAGCGTCTTATTCCCGACAGCTAAAGGCTAATGCCTGAGAGGAAGCAGGATGTTAGCACAAGGATTCCTGCATAAAGGTAAAGTTCCACAGTCGACAACAATTGTTGCAGCACCTATCAGGGCACGGCAGAGAAGAGCAAACCAATCACTCAATTGTGGCACAATAGCAGAGTTGCGCAGCCCTCAAGGTTTCATGCAATCCTATTCGCAATCTTCCCAGTCAATTTGATCATGTTTATAAATTTCAAGCATCAAAGTCAACATACATCTCGATCAATGTTTCGTGTCAACAGCATGTTTATGGTCATTTTATGCGCGACTTTACTGGCCGGCTGTGCCATGTTTGGCAATGATGAAGATGATGATGAAGCACCGGTTCCACCGGCGGGTGAGCTGTATGCACAAGCCCAGGAGCAAATGGCTGAAAGCGAATGGGAGGACGCAATCGAAACCTTGCGTTGGATTGAGGCAGAGTATCCCTATGGCGAATATGCCATACAGGCAATGGTTGACACCATCTACGCCTATTACCGTTTCGGTGACATTGCGATGGTCAAGGCTTCGGCTGATCGGTTCATCAAGCTCCACCCTGCCAATGAGTCGGTTGCCTATGCCTATTACCTGAAGGGGATGGTTAGCTTCAAGGAAGACAAAAGCATGATCGGCATGCTCTTGGGAAAAGACGATCTCTCGGACCGTGATGCAACCAACATGCTTGAGGCACTGGAAGCTTTCAGAAATTCCTATGAGCAGTTTCCCGACAGTGATTATGCGCCGGCCTCGCGCAAACAAGCCAAGGAAATGGAAGATGCTCTGGCGGAGTACGAGGTAAATATCGCCAAGTTTTACTTCAGGCGGGAAGCATATGTCGCAGCCGTGAACCGGGCAGAAAGAGTAATCGAAAACTTTTCGACTTCACCGGCCGTTGAGAGCGCACTCGGAGTTCTATTGCAAAGTTACAACCGCATGGATATGGAAGATCTGGCTAATGATTCAAGACGTGTGCTCGAGTTGAACTTCCCGGATAGCGAATACCTCAAGGAGAGCGGGGCAATCAAATAAATGATTGTCTCGCCCTGATTTCACATTGCCAATGACGGCATTAGCGTGAGGACTACGCCCTTGGACCGCCTCAAACTGCCTTTTGTTACCTTCCGGTCAGGCTGAGCTCTGCCTCTCTATACTTGTCCGCCGTCTGCTGAACGATGTTCTCGGGGAGATCCGGGGCCGGCGGCTGCTTGTTCCAATCGAGGGTCTCGAGATAATCTCTCACGAATTGCTTGTCGTAGCTCGGAGGACTTCTGCCTGGCTCATAATGGCTGACCGGCCAGAATCTTGATGAATCGGGGGTCAGCACCTCGTCAATCAGATGCAGTACGCCTGCGTTGTCAACACCAAACTCAAATTTGGTATCCGCAATGATGATGCCTCGTTCCCGGGCATAGACCGCGGCCTCTGTATAGATTTGCAGGCTCAAGTTCCTGACTTTTTCTGCCAGTGAATCTCCAAGTAGCCGAGTACATTCATCATAACTGATGTTTTGATCGTGTTCGCCCGCTTCAGCCTTGGTAGAAGGCGTAAAGATTGCTTCAGGAAGCTGGTCTGCCTGTCGGAGTTTTTCTGGCAGGGCAATTCCGCAGACCGAACCCGTAGCCTGATAATCCTTCCAGCCTGAACCGATCAAGTATCCCCTGACAATGGCTTCAATCGGCAGGGGGCTGAGTTTCTTGACGATAATTGCACGATCACCCAGTTTGTCCCTCGTTCCGGAGTCCGGAACGGCCTCGGATAAATCCATGTCAGACAGGTGGTTCGGGAGCAGGTGCGAGATTCGATCGAACCAGAAATTGGAAATCCGGTTCAGTACCCCGCCCTTGCCCGGAATGGGCTGGTTGAGGATTACATCGAATGCTGAAATTCTATCGGTGGCAACAATAAGCAGATGATCATTGCCCAGGACATAGATATCCCGGACCTTGCCACGGTTGAGCAGTTCAAGGTGATTAATTTCGGAATGCAGGACCTGATTGTTCATATCGAATGAAGTCATAGACTATGGAAGCAAATGCTGAATTTGGGCGGGCAGAAGTGTCTGCCTCTCTATTTATGGAGGTCGTTTGGCACTCTTTCAATCCGGCCCGCTTTCCGATATCCCTTGGGTAGGGGCTTGCCTCGGCATGCCCTGTCGAAATGCAGGTAGGTATCGAAGCTGTTGGGCTTGAGATTGAGATAGGTATTTCCACGATGAATCTTCAGTCCTTCGCCTTCGCGAAAGGTTTCTATCGAGATCACCCGCTCTGGCTCGTCAAAGGTCTTGTCCTTTCCGAGCTTGATGATTTGCAGGCCCTTGCCTTTCGAGGCATGGCTCAATAGGCCAACCGGCAGCAGCAATAATCGCCCATAACTGGTCAATAGCGCCACAAAATCACTTTCATAATCTTCAACCAGACAGGGCTTCAGTACTTTTGATCCTTTTGGAACCGACAAGGTTGCCTTACCGGCCTTGACCCGCGATGTAATCTCGCCCAGTGGTGAAACGATGCCGTATCCCTTGTCTGTTGACAGCAGGTATTCGGTGTCTGCCTTGCCCATCATCAAACCCAGAAAGATCGCACCGGCCTGGGGATTCAGATAACTGCTGAGCGGTTCACCGTAGCTTTTCGCCGAGGGCAGGGCATGGGCTGGCAGAGTATAGGTTCGACCATACGAGTCCAGTGTCAATAGTAAATCATTCGATTTCCCCCTGGCAGAATGCAGATAACTGTCTCCGGTCTTGTAGTTCAGGGCGGTGCCATCGATATCGTGCCCCTTAGCTGCCCGTATCCACCCCTGTTCTGACAATATCACGGTGATTGGGTCTGCAGAAATCAAGTCGGCTTCACTGAGTGCTTTTGCAGTTGGGCGTTCGATGATCACAGAGCGCCGGTCGTCGCCATATTTCTCGGCATCTTCCTTCAGTTCAGTGCGCACCAGTTTGGCTAGAGCAGTATCAGACCCAAGCAGTTTCTCCAGATTTTCCTTTTCCGCATTCAGCTCTGCCTGATCGCTGCGGATTTTCATCTCTTCGAGCTTGGCCAGATTGCGAAGACGCGTATCGAGAATGGCATTACACTGGGCATCAGACAGTTTGAAACGGCTTTTCAGTTCTTCAAAAGGGTGATCGCTGAAACGGATAATACGAATGACTTCATCAAGATTGAGGTATGCAACAAGCAGTCCTTCCAGTATGTGCAAGCGGTCCTTAACCTTGCCATATCGAAATTCCAGACGCTTGCGGACAACTGTCAGACGATATTGAATCCATTCGCCAAGCAGGGTTTTCAGATTGAAAACCTGGGGACGCCCATCAAGCCCGATCATGTTCATGTTGATCCGGTAATTTTTCTCCAGGTCAGTAGTCGCGAACAGGTGTTGCATGAGAGTTTCTGGATCCTGACGCCTGGAACCTAATTCAATAACCAGCCGGGTTGGATTTTCGTGATCGGATTCATCACGGATATCCGAGACCATTGGCAGCTTCTTGTTCTTCAACTGCACTCCCAGTTGTTCCAGGATCTTCGAACCGGAAGTCTGATAGGGCAGGGCATCAATAATGATGTCATTCCCTTGTTTTGCCCATTTCGCTCGCTGTCTGATTGCTCCCATGCCTGTGCGGTAGCATTCAAGAATTTCTTCCCGGGAAGATACGATTTCTGCAGCTGTCGGGAAGTCCGGGCCCTGGATGCATTCACACAGTTCCTCAACGCTTGACGATTTCTTGCGAAGCAGTTGCAGGCAGGCATTGACCACTTCTCGGGCATTATGGGGAGGAATATCGGTGGCCATGCCCACGGCAATCCCCGAAGCGCCGTTCAGCAGTACATTGGGAAGCCGGGCGGGCAGGGATTTTGGTTCTTCGAGGGTGCCATCGAAATTGGGAGTCCACTCAACGGTACCTTGATCCAGCTCGTCAAGCAGCAGTTTTGCATAGTGGGTCAGTCTTGATTCCGTATAGCGCATTGCAGCGAAGGACTTGGGGTCGTCCTGACTCCCCCAATTGCCCTGTCCATCGATCAGTGGATACCGATAGCTGAAGGGCTGTGCCATCAGAACCATTGCCTCGTAACAGGCTGAGTCCCCGTGCGGATGAAACTTGCCGAGAACATCGCCGACAGTGCGGGCCGATTTCTTGAACTTGGCAGTGGCATGAAGCCCTAGATCGGACATTGCATAGACTATTCTTCGCTGGACCGGCTTTAGCCCATCACCGATGAATGGCAGGGCTCGGTCCAGGATGACGTACATCGAGTATTGCAGATACGCTTTTTCCGTGAACTCGGCGATAGATAGCGGTTCAGGTTCCGGGGCAAGGTCGTCGTGAAGAGTCTGGTGGAAGTCGCTTTCAGGCATCTTTTTGGGTCATTGTGATTGCTTAAAACTATGACTGGCGATTATACGGCAGTGCATGCGTTCCGGCATGTTTCAAAACTTGTAGATGCGCTTGACGTGTAGAAGATTATTCACTATCTTTGAAAGCCATGATCAGGAGCTATCGGGATAAGCGAACCGAAGCATTCGAAAACGGTGAGTCTGTTCGATCTTTTCCGGACTTCAGCCGACAGGCTGGAAAGCGTCTGGAAATTCTGGACGAGGCGAAATTGACCGATCATCCGATTGCCTTGCCAGGCAATCGTTTTGAAGCACCAAGTGGGGATAGGGCAGGCCAGTTCAGCATATGTATAAACTAGCAATGGCGTATGCGCTTCAAATGCCTCAGCGCAGTGGCAGCCCTGAAAGCCTAAAGCTTTTCCTAATTACCACTAATCATAAGCAGGTTTTGTGCTACAATGGGACAGATGCAACCACTTGATTAAAAAGGAGTATATCCATGAAGCGCAATCCTGTCCAGTTCCAGAAAGGCCTCAGTCTCAACGAATTTCTCGAAC
>JAPOSW010000028.1 GCA_026709505.1 Gammaproteobacteria bacterium
CTACAGGCGACTGCAGGCCATGGCCGTGGACCGTGGCGGGTGACGCCGTGTCATGCGTGATATGGTGATAGACTAATAATGGTCATGCATGTCTCGACCACCCAACGCAAAATGAGCAACGGCAAAACCTGCCAGTGCCATTTACTGCGCGAAACCCATGTCGACCAGCACGGCAAGGTACAAAAGCGCACACTGACCCGACTCAGCCCGCTCGATGACCAGGCCATTGCCCTGATCCGTGGATATCTTGCCGGACAGGCCTTTGCAACCGCCGATCAGTCATTCCATATCCGGAACAGCCGGACTCACGGGCCGGTACTGGCAGTCCTGCGCGCCTTTGAACGACTGGAGATCCCCCGCCTGATCAGTTCGACGGCAAGCCGGGAACGGGACCTGGCGTGTGCCATGATCGCTGCCCGCCTGATCCGACCGCAGACCAGGCTCGCCACCACGCGCTGGTGGAATGCCACGACCCTGGCCGAACACCATGGAGTTGCCGACGCGGAAGTGGACGAGCTGTACGGAGCCATGGACTGGCTGGTCAGGCGGCAAAACCGGATTCAGGGCAAGCTGGCAAGGCGGCTGCTGGCAGATGGAGACATGGTGCTGCATGACCTGACCTCAACCTGGCTTGAAGGCAGTACCTGCACGCTGGCCCAGTTCGGATACAGCCGTGATCGCAAGCGTGGCAAGCCACAGTTGAACCCTGGTCTGCTGTGTGACCGTCTCGGACGTCCCGTCTCCCTCTCGGTGCATCCGGGCACTGTTTCCGACTCGCAGACCCTGATGGCAGAGATGCGGCGTTTGCAGCACCGGTTCTCGCTCTCCCGGGTGATTCTGGCGGGCGATCGAGGCAGGATTGCACAAGCGCATGTTGATGCACTGCGGGCGCATCCCGATTGGCACTGGATTACGGCGCTGCGCAGCAGCACGATCCGCAAGCTGCAGCGCAGCGGATTGATCGATCCCGACGATCGAACCAGTCTGGTTGAGCTGACTCATCCCGGCTTTCCCGGAGAGCGGTTATTCGTCTGCCGTAATGAGGCACTCGCCCAACGACGGGGCCGGGTGCGTGAGGAGCTGCTTCAGGCCACCGAAGAGCGGTTGGGAAAAGTCCGGGATTCGGTGCTTCGCAACCGCCTTCAGGAGGCTTCGGAAATCGGCCTTCGGGTCGGCAAGTGCATTCACCGCCACCGCATGAAGAAACACTTTGTCCTGGACATCTCCGAGAGGTTCTTCTCGTTTGAGCGGAACGAGCGGTCGATTCTTGAGGAACAGCATCTCGATGGCATTTGCGTGATCCGCACTTCACTCCCGGAACCGCAGATGAGTGCAGCAGACTGCGTGCGTGGCTATAAGTCCCTGTGCCATGTCGAGCGTGCATTCCGGACGCTCAAGACCACGGATCTGCATGTGCGGCCGATTCACCATCGGCTGGAGGATCGGGTGACCGGCCATCTGTTTCTCTGCATGCCTGCCTATTATGTCGAGTGGCACATGCGTGAAGCCTGGAGGCCGCTCGCCTTTGCCGACACTGAACTGCGGGGCGAGGCATCCAGGCGTGATCCGGTGGCCCCGGCAGATCGTTCCCGGTCTGCAAGACGCAAGGTCCATGCGCAGCTGCTGGAAGATGGCACTGTCGTCCACAGTTTCGCAACACTCATGCAGAACCTGGGTACGCTGATGCAGAACCGTTGTCGGATTGAAGATGCCGCCGTCGAGTTTGACCTGAGCACCGAGCCCAGTGAACTGCAGGAAAAGGCACTGTCCCTGCTTGACGACATCGCAAATCTGCGGGCAAGAGCATTATTCCAGGCACTAACCGTTAAAAAAACAACACGGTTGTTTACGGTAACTATATAATTATCTTGAGATTACCATTTAAATCCGTCTCAGAACTTCAGGTTAGACTATGTTTTTACTTCACGTGGTCTTTACGAACGAATTTCAGTTCGTGCACTCAATGAGATAGATGAATGGCCCCCGAGTGACCATTGTCGATAAGAATAGCACTGCCAGAAGATCGCAGGCGGTATTTGATGTTAGTTTCCCCCTCTACTGATAAAACTACGGGCAATGGCAGGCTGAAAATTGATGCGACAGGTCTGGAATTTGTTAAGTATTTTCCAGAAATAGACGAAGCGAAAGCCAGAGAATTCGAATTTTCAGGTCGCTTTATCGGAGATGTGCTTGATCAACGCCTAGACGAAATCAAACGTTTTTGATTGATAATGTCGAGAACTTTCAGCCACAAGTGACAGACGAGAATCAAGGCATTGGCTGAATTGGTAGAAACGACTTCCGCGATTATCAGGATATACCCAGTGAATATCGTGATGTGTTCCTAGCTAATTGTGTTTTTTGCAATGATCCGACACATTTCCAATAAACTGACAGCTTCAACTCCTTCCGATATTGGATATCGTTTCTCTCCCGCATAAACAACAAAGCTTTTATTAGGCTGAATGTCCTCACAAGCTTGATAAAAACCCTTCTTTGGCTTAGCTGATAGTGCGCGTTTTATCTCTATGGCCCAGATTTCAGACTTGCCAGGAAATTCCAGAACCAGGTCAATTTCGGCTCCTCCCGCAGTTCGGTAGAAATTCGGTTGTGTTCTGGGCGGAAGGTCAGAGAGCAGGTTTTCGATAACAAACCCCTCCCAACTCCCTCCGACAACAGGATGCCCGCACAAGCTGTTGAAGTCTCCGATACCCAGCAATGCATGTAGCAGTCCGCTATCACGGACATAGACTTTTGGTGATTTCACCAACCGTTTGCGAACGTTTGCATGATACGGTCTGAGTTTTCTTACCAAGAAAAGTTCAACTAGCAGGTCGATATACTTCGCAACCGTCGGTGCAGACAAGGACAGCGAAGATGCAAGACTGGAGGTATTCAGGAGCGCCCCCTGTCCATGCGAGAGCATCATCCATAACGTTTCCAGCGTCGTTGCCGGTATGCGCAGACCAAACTGGGACACATCCCTCTCAAGATAAGTTCGGATAAAGCTTTTTCTGAGATTGAAGCTATGCTCATCGCTTTCTGCAAGATAGCTGTCCGGAAACCCACCTCTTATCCAAAGCCGGTTCATCGCATTATCTTCCGTCCCAGCTTCCACAATATCCAGCGGATGCATATCGACGTACTCGATACGACCGGCAAGGGTTTCCCCGGATTGTCTCAACAGGTCGACAGAGGCCGAGCCCAGCACAAGAAAACGTCCAGTTCGTTTTCCCTTGCGGCGTCCTCTATCAATGATTCCGCGCAAAGTCTGGAAGATTTCAGGAGTACGATGGATTTCATCGAGGACTACCAACCTGTCTTCGTATTCTTCCAGAAACAGTCTGGGGTCCGATAATTTTTCACGATCATCCCGATCCTCCAAATCCAGATACAGCGATTCCCGCTCTTCACAAATTTCGCAGGCAAGCGTCGTCTTGCCAACTTGCCGCGGCCCGATAAGGGCCACCGCGGCCTGACGTCCCAGAGCTTCTTTTACCCATTGCTTGACTTTTCTTTGTATCATCCATGTATTATGAAATATATATTTTTAATTTACAAGGAATAACTTTCATTCGCAGTAGCATCAATCACTAGATAGCGAAAGAGGATACCGAAAGATTCCGGTAAAATGTCATTCAATGCCTAAAATCTACCGCTCGTTGGGCGACTCGGCGGTACCTGTCCACAAGGAAAGACCCCCTGTAGATGACAGGGGCTTGTATAATGAACGAGTAACGATGCCGGATTCGTCCGTTTCTCCCACTTAGCCGCCAATGATCTAAATATGAAAATTCTCGTTTTCCAACACATCGACTGTGAGCATCCTGGAATCTTTCGCAAGTTTCTAAAGGAGGATGGGATCGAATGGACTGCTGTTCACCTTGACCGAGGTGATGAAATACCCAATCTCCGGGATTATCAGGTGTTGTGGGTGATGGGTGGACCGATGGATGTCTGGGATGTCCAGGATAATCCCTGGTTGGTGCCAGAGAAAGTTGCGATTCGAAAGTGGGTTTGGGAGTTGCAAAGGCCTTTTCTTGGCCTGTGTCTTGGCCATCAACTTCTGGCTGATGCGTTAGGCGGCACTTGTGGTCCGCAACGCCCACCCGAGATAGGCGTGCTGGAGATTGAATTGACCCGGGAAGGACAGCAAGACGGACTATTTGAAGGCATGTCTTCCGTGCAGCGATGCCTGCAATGGCATTCTGTATGCGTAGCACAACCTCCCGAGGATGCGACTGTGCTTGCGGTTTCAGAGGTCTGCCACAATCAGGCCATGAGGGTGGGCAGATCTGCCTGGTCGATGCAGTACCATGTCGAAATCGAACCGGATACAGTTGACAACTGGAGCAAGGTACCCGCATACGAATCTGCCTTGCTGCAAACTCTGGGCCCTGATGGATTGTCAGAAATGCACGAGTCAGTGTCGACCAATTTGCCTGACTTCATGTCAAATGCTGAGCAGCTCTACCGTAATTTCATGGGTCTCTGTCAGTAGCTATTCGGGCGTATTTTTATCACTGGACTACTCGGCAAATTCAGCCTTGATTTTTTCAGTATGCTCGCCAATGGCCGGCACTCTTGGTGTAGTGCCTCGGTCCTCTTCAATACCGAGTTTGAAGACCGGTTGATCTGGCAGGCGAATGGGCTGGTTCTGAGATGAAATTCCAATCCTCCGTCTGAGTGCAGGATGAGAGGACAGTTCATCTACGGTATTGACAAACCCGTGTGCAATGCCAGCTTGCTTGAGTAATCTTGACAAGTCATCGCGAGAATTGACAAGCGTTACTTCGTGAACCAATTCATCAAGTTGATCGCGGTTGTCGACTCGGCTGCTGTTGGTGGAAAACTTGTCATGACCGGCCAGTTCAGATCGATCCAGTACTTTTTCACAAAATCGACGCCATTCTCTTTCGTTCTGGATTGCAATGATTACAAGTTTTCCATCGCATGTGGTGTATGCGCCATATGGTGCAATCGAAGGATGATTGATGCCAGTTCGTTTCGGAGGGCCTGCACCATAGTCATTATGCAGGAGTGGCACGGTCATCAATTCGGCAATCGTTGAGAACAGGGATACTTCAATGCCTGATCCTTGACCTGTTTTTGCACGCAATAGGAGTGCCTCGAGAATTCCGGCATGCGCGTTCATGCCCGCATTGATATCGCAGATTGAAACCCCAACTCGACCCATTTCGGTTTTTCCGCCATTAATGCTGATCAGCCCGCCTTCCGCCTGGATCAGGAGATCGTAGGCCTTCATGCTCTCACAGCCGGTGTTGGTGCCATATCCGGTGATGTCACAAGTGATCAATCTGGGATACTTTCTACGCAAGTCACGACTTCCAAAACCGGCTCGATGTAGTACTCCCGGCCCCAGATTTTGTACAAAGACATCTGCACGGGAGAGAATTCTGTTCAGGAGTCCTGCATCTTTAGGGTTCTTGAAGTCCGCTATCATGGATTCCTTGTCGAGATTCGCCCACAGGAAATAAGAACTGTCCCCGCCGGCTACGGAATCATATTGACGGGCAAAATCTCCACCTTCACGTTCAATCTTGATGACTCGTGCACCGCCTTCTGCGAGTCGTCTTGTACAGACTGGGGCGGCAACAGCCTGTTCAATCGACACCACCAAAATGCCTTCAAGAGCACCTTTCATGGTCCATGCAGGGTAATTTATCGGTTATTCAACCGGAACCACATAGTTCAGTCCCATGCGGCCACCATCGACATAAATCGTCTCACCAGTCATATAGCTCGAATAGTTGCTTGCGAGAAACACCGCAACTTTTGCAACTTCATCTGGCTCGCCCGGGCGCAGCATTGGGGTTCTGGACATTACAGTGCGGTATTTATCCGGATTATCTGCGATGCTATGAAAAAGCTCAGTCGCAATTGAGCCAGGTCCGATCCCGTTGACGCGAATTCCCTTGTTGGCCATAGCTATCCCAAGGCACTTGGTCCACTGGTTAACGCCTCCTTTGGCAATCACGTAGGGTGCGATCTCGGGGATCGCTAGAACACCGTTCAGGGAGGACATGTTGATGATATTGCCTCGTGATCCTTCTTCATCGGGCTCTTGGCCAATCATGTGTCTCGCGGCGATTTGCCCGGTCAGGAATACTCCTTTCAGGTTGACAGATATCACTTGATCAAATGCATCTTCTTCCAGTTCAAGAATGTCGGATACAAGGACAATGCCAGCATTTGCAATCGCCACATCGACTCTTCCGAACTTTTGCTTGACTTCGACAAACAATGATTCCACTTGCTTGCTTTTACTGACATCACAATGAATAAAAAGGGCTTTTTTCCCCGATTCATCGAGTTTTTGGGTAGCCACAATGCCGCGTTCCTCGTCAATATCCGAAAGGATGACTTTCGCCCCTTCCTCAATGAATCGTTTTGCGCATGCATAGCCAATACCCCCAGCAGCTCCGGTGATAATTGCAACCTTGTTTTCGATCATTGTTCCTCCATAACCATTTTCATTTCAAAATTTGATGTGGTGGATCCATCAGGATCCACGAGATGCTCAATTTTATCAGGGTGACTTGAATCCACGAAAGCAAATCTACCGTTTCATCAATAACAGGAATAAGGGGCGTGGCGATGCGAATAGTCTAAGATGCCTGGACGGGTTTTAATCCAGGCTATGCGCATCTCTCGGATTATTTTAGAGGTGCTGGTATTCGATCCGGAAAATTTGAAGTGCCGGAGCCTTATAATTCTATGGGCACAAGGGAAACATGCCCACAGAATAAGCTATCAATAAAAACCGGAGTGCCGAGTGAGTGATTCGAATCAGGGTGGTAACGGCCTCCGAATCCAGTGGGACGGTCAGTCCTGCAGGGTGTGATTGCCGATGTCGGGAGGCGGTGCGTTGACGGCGAAGTGGAATCCGGACACGACATATGTGGTCCGCATTCGAAAGACCGGCACTTCGGACTGGAGCGTTGGCTTCGAGATGCCGGTAGCGGGCATCACATTCCGGGACCTTGATCCAGATACTGAGTACGAAGTGGAATTTCGTCTTCTAGGTCCCGCCGGGGAACGCGAGCCGACTCTGACTCGGTTCCATACCGGTTCCGGAGGAAAAGGCGGCGAGGTGATTCCCTTTCCAAAGCGGTAATGAGGGGAATTGCAGTAACTGCTGTCAGCTTCTGGCATCCTGCCGTACAAGCAATAGTTGTTTCCAGTTCAATATGATGAAGTCGTCGGCAACTGTTTGTCATTTCTGACTTTCTCGCGATATGTCAGCACCATAATAACCTTTCCTAATTACTGCTAATCATAAGTCATGTTTCAGGGATTTTCCGGCATGGGCGGCGTTCTCGGGGCGACTTGGCATTTGTCCTCGTCTCCGCAGCGTTCGAGAAATTCGCCGAGACTGAGGCCTTTCCTGAACTGGACAGGATTGCGCTTCATGAGCATGCTCCTTTTTAATCAAGTGTTTAAATCTGTCCTGTTGGATCGCAAAACCTACTTATGGTGGTAATTAGGTAACCTTTTGCTTGCTGGAGTCAGGGTACGGGAAGATGCACTCATGGCGAGGTTTATCAATATTTGAAAAGGCCTCTTTCAGATTGTCGTTTTGCCCTTGACTGTGGTCACTGGTAGATTCATATCTCCATGCCGACGCATGGACTAGAAATGGGTTGAAATTATCGGATAACCCTCCATAATTCACTTATTCTCCCTCACAAAGGCTTGTCTTGAATTTGTCGATACAGCCGGTTGTATCCGGCAAAGCAGCATCATTTCGGGATTTCGATGTTGAAAAAATCCGCAGCGATTTTCCGGTGCTTCATCGAGAGGTCAATGGAAATCCATTGACTTATCTTGATAATGGCGCATCATCCCAGAAACCCAAACAGGTGATTGACCGGATGACCAGATACTACGAACATGAGCATGCCAACATTCACCGAGGCGTGCATCATTTGAGCCAGAGGGCAACCGATGCCTACGAGCAGGTAAGAGAGGCTACCTGTAATTATCTGAATGCAGCAAGCAGTCGCGAAGTCCTATTCACGCGAGGCACGACTGAAAGCATCAACCTGGTTGCCAGTTCCTGGGGGAGGCATTTCCTGAGAGAAGGCGATGAAATCATCGTTTCGACCATGGAACACCATTCCAATATCGTGCCCTGGCAAATGATATGTGAGGAGCGGGGGGCGAAATTAAAAGTCATTCCAATCTCCAGAGCGGGTGAATTGGATATGGAGGCTCTCCAGGGCTTGCTGAATGAGCGTACCCGGCTGGTCTCTGTTGTGCATGTCTCAAATGCATTAGGCACGATTAATCCCGTCGAGGAAATCATTAAGCTTGCTCATCAACACGATGCACTGGTATTGCTGGACGGCGCTCAGGCGTTGCCGCATATGAAAGTTGACGTGAGTGCTCTGGATGTCGATTTCTATGCATTTTCAGCGCACAAGATGCTCGGACCGACAGGCCTCGGCATTTTGTATGGAAAGGAGTCCCTGCTGAATTCAATGCCGCCTTATCAGGGCGGAGGAGAGATGATTGAGCGGGTGACATTCGAAAAAACCACTTATAACGAATTACCGTTCAAGTTTGAGGCGGGCACTCCTAATATCGCAGATGCCATTGCTTTCGGTTCTGCTCTGGAATACTACGATGAGCTTGATCAAAATGAACTGATCGCGCATGAACAAGGCCTGCTTGCCTATGCAAGCGGGCGATTAAGCCAGATTGAGGGCATCGAATTTGTTGGAACAGCCAGAGACAAGGCGGGAGTCTTGTCATTCAACCTGAAAGACGTGCACCCTTTCGATGTCGGCACCATTCTGGATCAGATGGGCATTGCGGTTAGAACTGGGCACCACTGCACTCAGCCATTGATGGACTTCTATGGAATAACCGGCACGGTGAGAGCATCATTTGCGTTCTATAACAATCAGTCTGATGTAGATGCACTGGTCGGCGGTGTCGAAAAAGCATCTGCTATTCTCCTTTAGGGAACCACTTCCGTTAGCGAGTCAAGCCTAGTCATTCCATGTCATTCAGCATTGACGAAATACAGGATCAAATCATTGAAGAATTCCAGTTGTTTGATCAATGGATAGAGAAATACGAATACATCATTGAATTGGGAAAGAATCTACCCGATCTCGATGATCAGTACATGCGGAATGAAAACCTGGTTCCCGGCTGCCAAAGCCGGGTATGGCTACATGCTGAACTTGAGGGTGGCAAGGCCGTCTATGCGGCCGACAGCGATGCGATTATCACCAAGGGAATAATTGCGTTGCTGATTCGTGTGCTTTCCGAACAGCCACCAGAGAGCGTCCATGAGGCCGAGTTGTATTTCATTGACCGGATTGGCTTGAAAGACCATCTCTCCTCGACTCGCTCGAACGGTCTGGTTAGCATGATCAATAAAATGCGCTCAGTCGCACGGGAGCTGGCCGAAGTCGCCTGAAAATCTTTTTCTGTGCAGTCAATGACCTCCAGAATATCCAACTTTAGAGGTTGGTCAACTATAGGATCGGGATTTCCAAGTCAATCAGGAATTGATTAATCAGCGTGGTTGCCGCAAATACTTGGTGGCAAATGAAGTGTTTCTTGAAAATTAATTTGCTGATGAGGTTGCCGATAAGAGGCGAAAGAGGGTTTTGTGCTTTCGAGGGGTTTAGTTTTTTTACTCCTACTCTAATAGGTCTGGGAAAGTGCCGGAAACCATCATTAACTTTATGCTGTTATTTGATGATCTATGGAAAGATGCGCCATATTGTCATATTGCGATTTCGCTCATTGCAATTATGGTGACGACGAATGGTGCAATCAAGTCCGGTTAACAAAACTTGGATGGACATCTGATTATCGATGATTTAGACTTGTGTTCTATTGTTGATGTGGTGCTAGACTCTCAACCACAATACCACTTGCACATATTGTTTCAATCATCTTCACTATTAAAAGGGGGAATCCATGAAATTTTATCGAACCATCTGCATTGTGATTGCCTCTCTCATCGCGACCAGCGGCCTTGCTTTCGCAGCTGATAAACCGGGCGAGGGCATCACTGTGCGCCCCATTGAAGGTACGGTGCTCGAGGAGAGGTTTCAGAACCGGATCATTTACCGGGCTCTCGAAGAACTTGGCTATACAATTGGAGAACCCCAATCGGTCGAGTATCAGACGATTCACTTGGCACTTGGATCCGGGGACGGGGACTTTACCACCGTTCATTGGGATCCCCTGCATCTGGCATTCTATGAAGAAGCCGGAGGTGAAGCAGTGATGACCAAGGTCGGCGGACTCATCAGCGGTGCTTTGCAAGGATATCTAGTCGATAAGGCTTCTTTCGATGCAGGCATCACCAATCTCGGTGATCTCAAGGACCCCGAAGTTGCAGCCCGTTTTGATGCGGATGGCAATGGCACTGCCGACTTGGCCGGTTGTCCACCCGGCTGGGGTTGCGAGCGTGTCATTGAACACCACCTGGGCGAATTCGGTCTGCGTGATACAGTAACACACAATCAGGGAGCCTATAATGCAGTCATTGCGGAAACCATTGCACGCATGCAGGCCGGCGAGTCGGTTATCTATTACACATGGACGCCATACTGGGTTTCGGGCGTTCTGGTTCCCGGTGAGAATGTCGAATGGATCGAGGTGCCGTATTCTTCGTTGCCCGATGGTCGGACTGACAATACAGTCTATGAGGGTCGTGAACTGGGATTTGCAGTCAACGAATTGCGCATTCTGGCGAATAACGAATTTCTGTCGGCCAACCCGGCCGCGGCAAAACTGTTTGAGTTAGCGGAAATCGACATCAATGACGTATCGGCTCAGAACAACCAGATGCAGCAAGGAGAGGATTCACTTGAAGCTATTGAGAGTCACGTCGAAGCCTGGATTGCGGAAAACAAGGATACATTCGAAGGCTGGATCGCCGCCGCACGGAAAGCTGCCGGCTAACCTGATCTGAACCGGGCAGAAACCGACCGGCCCGGTTCAATTTCTGCTGCGATCCCGGGCAAATATGCCCGGTCACTGGTCATTCTGCCACGGCATCGGCCCGATCAGTTATTGTTGGTACTGGCTACACTGATGGGGAAGCGTCGTCTGGCGATGGGGGGCACTGTACTGAACTAAGGCCGGTGTGTACCGTGCCCTCCCGACCCTGTTGCAATCCGGTCAGACCTGGACATCGGTTGTCCATGATTAATACTGATTTTCCGGTACATGTACGATCAGTCCGTCCATGTCTTCGGTGATCTTGAGTTGACAGCTCAGACGGCTAGTTTCGTCTGCGCCCTCAACAAATTCCAGCATTTCCTCCTCCAGATCCTCCTTGGGTGGCAAGCGGTCTATCCACGATGGATCAATGTGTACATGGCAGGTTGCACAGCTGCATGCACCGCCGCACTCGGCCAGTATGCCCTGCAAGTCGTTGTCCTTGGCGATAATCATCACGCTGTCACCAAGCGGGGCATCGAGGGCATGTTCGGTTCCGTCATGAAGAATGTAATGGATGGCTGGCATGGTCTGAATCTCATGCTGCGTCCGGATTGTTTCAAATGCCCATGGGTGGGCTAGCATGACGTTGCCGACTGATCTCCCGGTTAGCGGATCCACCACATCCCTGAATCTCTAGAAGTATCCCGAGTGGAGAGACCCATGTCCTCGCAAAATTCGTGATTGGCGGGATTATAGTTGATTTGCGAGATATTCAGCGATCGTAGAAAGGCGAATCAGACTGCCGTCAATTCAGAGCGATTTATGAAATTGGATCCATCCCCCGTCAATGTCAAAACCCAAACAGACTCTACGAAAGACTCTTTCCAGAACCTCCAAAACCATTCCTTTTATGGCGGATATTACAGGGGCGGAGGTTTCTGCCGGATTGGTGCGCCACGGATGAGTTGGCGATGCTGCAAGGACTCAGGCAAGATGTCGCGCTGGCATGATAATTCCAGCTTCCCTGAGAGCAGGCTGGTCATTTGTCGAGGAATGGGAGATGTCTAATCCCGGACTACCGAACATCGGTTATGCAAATATCCCCTATTCTCCATCCTGTCCTTCTTGTTTCACATTGCGTGGCTGGGTTTGCTGACGCTGACCGGTTTCACCCTGCTGCTTCGTGCGTTTGCCGGCATTGAAGATTGAAAGAATCAACCCAGTCGGGCCTCCCTGCCACCAATGGCGGTAGCCTCGTTCTCGCCCCGACCGCGTGACTCCTTGGGTGATACGGTCAAGTACGACAGCTAGGATCACGATTCCGAGACCACCAACGATAGCCTTGCCTGCATCCAGCCGCCCCATGGCTCGCAACACCTCGTTACCGAGTCCCTTGACGGCGATCATGGAGGCGATCACCACCATCGACAACGACAGCATGATCGTCTGGTTGACTCCCGCCATGATCGTCGGTATGGCCAGTGGCAGTTCGACCTTGAACATGATCTGTGAAGGGCTGGCTCCGAAAGCGCGGGCCGCCTCGACGACGCTCTGGTTGACCTGCCGTATCCCCAGGGACGTGAGGCGGATAAGCGGTGGCACCGCAAAAACGACAGTCACTATGACGCCAGAGACATTGCCGATTCCCACCAGCATGACCACGGGTACCAAGTAGACGAAGGCGGGAATGGTCTGCATCGTGTCGAGCACGGGCCGTACAGCACCCTCAAAACGGTTGGATTTCGCCGCTAGCACCCCAAGGGGAAACCCTATGATCACGCACATGGCGACCGAGAACAGCACGATGGCGAGAGTGGTCATGGCCAATGCCCATGCCCCGGGATCCAACAGTCCGAGCGCGACAAGGGCGACACAGACGATGATGGCCACTCGGCGCCCTGAAAGTTGCCATGCCAGCAGTGTCAGCAATACGATCATGACCACTGGAGACACCGCCTGCAACACGCTTTCGACTGAATTGATACTGTCGTTCAGAAAGAGCTTGAGCGGCTGGATTGTGCCGCGATTCGCAGCCGCCCATTGCTTGATGCCGTCTGCCCAGTCGGCTATGCCGAGATCAATATTAGAGAACGGATCCATCAGGCTGAATCTCCTGCCGTATCATGCAGACGTCCCTGAATACCACGGATCAGGGCTTTTTTCGTTACGACCCCGATGTGCTTCCCGTCCTCTTCGATGATCAGCGGGGCATCCGTGTCGATGGAGAGCTCGGCCAAGCGGTCAAGAGTGTCGTCGGCGCGTGCGCCCAGCAGGTCAGATCTGTCCAAGGGTCCATTCCGAGTCTCGTAATCCGCCACCGGCTCCATAATCCGGGCTGCCGTGACAAGATGAAGCTTGGAAATGCCCGCAACAAAGTCAGCCACATAAGAATCATTGGGCTCCATCACGATCTGTTCGGGTGTCCCTACCTGAACCAGCATCCCTTCCCGCATGATTGCGATGCGATCGCCGATGCGGATCGCCTCATCCAGGTCGTGCGTAATAAATAGCGTGGTTTTCTTCATGTCTTTAGCAAGTTTCAGGAACTGATCCTGCAACTGGCGGCGGATCAGGGGATCCAGTGCCGAAAATGGTTCATCCATCAGCAGGAAGTGCGGGTCGGCCGCAATGGCTCTTGCCAGCCCGACCCGCTGTTGCATGCCTCCGGACAGCTCGTCCGGATAACGGTCCCCCCATCCTGATAGTTCGACGATCTCTATGGCCTCGTCGGCAACGCCAAGGCGCGTCTTTCGATCATGCCTACGAACCTCAAGGGAAAAAGCCACGTTTTCGCGCACCGTGCGGTGGGGCATCAGTGCCATGTTCTGGAAAACCATACCCATTCTGGAAGCCCGCAACTCACGGAGGCCGGAAGGACTCAGGGTGCCGATGTTTTCGCCTTCTATCCAGACTTCACCTGCCGTTGGTTCGACCAAGCGGTTCAGATGCCTGATCAGGGTGGACTTGCCGGACCCGGAAAGCCCCATCACACAGAAAATCTCCCCCTCCCCGACTGAAAACGATACGTCCCGAACCCCTATGACGCATCCAAACTGCTTCAGGACATCTTCCTTGTTAAAGCCTTCCGATCTGATGGCATCCATGGCACGGTTGGCATCATTGCCGAATATCTTCCAGAGTTTCCGGCACTCGATCACTGGCTCGGCATCATGCCTGACTGCTTCGCTAGACATCAATATCCGAACTCCCTGCTCACGCGGTTGTCCAGATCAAGTCCGTTCACGAACCGTTGCAGATTTCGCAAGAACAGATCCAGGGTCAGCGGAACATAACTATCGCCATCATCGGCTGATACATGAGGCGTGATGATCAAGTTCGGTGTCGACCAGAGCCGTGAGTCCTTTTCGATCGGCTCGGGCGTGAAGACATCCAGTACGGCACCGGCCAGCTTGCCGGCTTCGAGCCGGTCGCAAAGGGCATCGTAATCCATCGCTGATTGCCGTCCGATATTGACGATGCCGCACGTGGGTTTGAGAATATCCAGTCGCTGCCGATCTATCAGGCCATTTGATTCCGGCGTGTCGGGCATTGCCAGATAGAGGATGTCCGCAAGCGGTAGCACTGTGTCGATCTCGTCGACTGTCACGACTCTGGTGCAGCCTTCAACATTGCCGCCGCGACGGTTGACGCCGATCAGGATCGGTCCAAGGGGTGCTAGTTTCTTGATCACGGCTCCGCCAAGGCTGCCCGTGCCCACTACAATGATCGTTCTGCCAGCAATTGGGGTACTGTAGAGCGAGTTGTACACTCTGTTGCGCTGGTTGGTGAAGATGGTGGGAACGTGATTGTGCAGCATCAGTGCCGCCATGAGTCCGTATTCCCCAGCCTTGTCCGCATGCACGCCCTTGTTGTTGGTCAATTCGACGTTCTCCGGTAGCCAGTCCAGCGGCAGCAGATGCTCGACACCTGCACCGATGCAGTGAATCCAGCGCAGATTCAGGGCACGTTGTGCAAGTCCCTTGGTCGACAGGTTCCAGGTCAGAAGAATGTCCGCCTGAGCCATGGACGGCCAGAAGTTGTCCTCATCCCAGTCAAAGAATGGTTCCACTCTGTCTGCCAGATCCGGAAAATGTTCCAAGGCCAGGCCGAACCGCTGCTCGTCGATAGTGAACACCTCCTCGCCTTCCGGCGTGTTCGGAAACGAACCGGCTGCCCATCGGTTGTTCTTGACATGGATGCGGAGCCTGCCGGCGAGTTTTTCAGCCATCGTTCCCTTTCATCAGTTGAACCTGCTGAACTGAAAGCCCAGGGATCATCCCAATCCCTCTTTTTCCATCCGTTTGAGATTTGCGATGATATGAGCATCGCGGGCATCCAGAGGCATGTCCTCGGCGGCGAACTGCATCTCCATCACCGCTTCCGTCAAGGTCTTCAGATACTTGCGGTCTTCCCCATCCTTCATCGGAAAGCACAAGATCGTGTCCTGGCCATAGGTACGAATTGCTCGGCCAGGGATTTGCCAGGGCTGGGACGGTTCCTCACCTCCAGCGAGATTCCTTACGAGTCGGCGGATTTTTCGGCGATACAGCGACACGCCCCGGTCTGTCGGCATTAGGTTCTCGCCTAGATGGGCACTGATCGGCCCCATGCCTTCTACGGCTTCCGCATCCCCAGGCCTGCGCTGGCGTTCTTCGTATGGTCGATCAATGACCTCGCCCTGTTCGATCAGTTCACAACCTTCCTGACTGTTGTATTTGTGCGGGTCGCCCCGATCACCGAAATTGGCCCAGGCCAGAGCCATGGAATGGTGATCATCTACAGGGACTACCCAACGAGTAAATGAGCTGCGCCCGAAATAATGCGCCCGTTCACCGTCTGCAGTAAACGCCGATCCCGCCTGCGTGAAATTGGGCAGCACCAGCTCGTTGATGCGTATCCAGACTAGATCACCGACACGCCTCGTGTTGCTGCCGAGAAACTGCAGGCCGCGCTCGAAAACCCGCATTTCCCCGATCTCCTTCATTGCCTCGGAAAACTGGACCCCGCCGTTCAGGCTGTGCAGGAAAGTCGTATGAACCGGATCCATGATCGCATCCAGAACCTGTAGCCAGTTGCAGTTGTAGTTCGCCCGGTAGGGTCGCCTGGTGATGCCGGGAGTTTCGAACGAATCGTACAGGGGAAAGTCGGGCATCCTGTCCGCAGGACCAAGATAGGCAAAGACCAGGCCGCAGTATTCCACCACGGGGTAGGCTCCGAGACGAACCCGCGCACGTACGGCATCTGCGGGACCGGGACTTGGCGCTTCTCCCGGAGTTTCGAGAACTTCGCCGTCCGGGGCGAACAGCCAGCCGTGATAGCAGCAACGGATGCCGTTCTCCTCGCACCGGCCATAGGCCAGCGATGCCCGGCGGTGTGGGCAATGCCGGTGGACCAGACCGATTTCTCCGGCCGTCGTGCGAAACAGAATCAGGTTTTCGCCCAGTACCCGGATCTCCCTGGGTAGTTCTCCCACTTCCGAGGTCAGGGCCACGGGATGCCAGTAACGCCGGAGGAACTCTCCGGCCACAGTGCCAGCTCCTGTCTCGGCAAGTTCATGATCATAGTCAAATACTCGGGCACGCTCGTACCCGGAATACCCACTCCTCTTGACACTCTGGCCCGAAATTGCGGTGATTTGGGTCATTTCAGCCTCCCCGCTTTATAAGTTGATGCAAGGCGGATCCCTGAAAACTGTCGATGTTTCATTGAGTTTTACAGACCACATCATTCGTGGGGGTTTCTGCCCAGATTGCCAGTAAAACTTATCAAACAATCTTAACTTTTTCAAGTAGTGTTGAAAGAGGGAGTTTGTGAGCAATAATCCTGACTGATCCCGGTACTTCAATAAGCTTGCAATTTCAAAAAACCACAAGCTATCTATGTCAAAAGGAATTGGCCAATCAGCACGATTGCCAGAAATACCAGTAGAAAGTGAAGCATTTTTTTATAAATTTCCTTACTGATTTGGCTGCCGATTTTCATGCCGCACCACAAACCCCCAAGAGCGGCAACTGCTGGCAATATGGACTGGTAGATCAAGCTCAGATTTACCCAGCCGGCAAAGCTCAAGATTGCTAGCTGGATTACCTTGCCGATCAAAAAACAGATGTTGAAGATCGGCAGCATTTTCGAGCGCGTCATGGGCTGGCTCAAAAAATAAATAATGAGTATCGCAACCATGACATTCGTAATCCCCCCGGAGATGCCGGCAGCAAGCCCAAACCCAAACATGACGGCCCTGTTGTGATGGGGTAGCCATTCTGTGTATTTTGAAGAATTGACTCCGGTGAACAGGTACAGAATGATCAATAGAGCGAGAGCGAGCCTGAATGGTGCCGGGTCCATGACTGCCAGCATCCAGGCACCGATGATGGAGCCGGCGATAGCGCCCAGAAACATTGGTGCATATTCCTTGATGCTTCGCATTTGGTCAGTGCCGCCAGCAATGGTGGCGACATTAACCGCAACAGTTGGGACCAGAGTCATCAATATGGCCAGCCGAACGTCCAGAAATACGGCGATCAATGGTGTTGCAACCATGGGAAATCCGATGCCCAAGCTGCCATGTACGATGCCGGCAAAGATCATGACGCCGAGCAGGTAAAGATGGATCAGGGTTTCATTTGCGATGAGTTCCATAGACAGTGGATACTCGTATCACGAATGCATGTTCAGGATTGGGTGGGAATTCCTGAACCCAGAGCAAACTGGATGTAGTTCTCTCGCATGGTTGTGCTGATGGTGCCTGGTGTGCCAATGCCTATTGGAACGTTATCCACTGCAACTACTGGAAGAATCAGGGAGGATGCACCGCTTAGAAATGCCTCCTCTGCTGAAAGGACTTCATCCAGGGTATACGGGCGCTCCTCAATCGCAATCTGGTGGGTGTTTTTCAGCTTCATCAGGGCATTTCGGGTTACCCCGGGGAGTATTTCCGTGCCGAGTGGGCGGGTAACGATGCATTGATCTCTGTAAATGAAAAAACTGCTGCTGCCGCATTCCGTAATAGTGCCATCGGATTCGATCATTAGTGCATCATCCGCGCCTTCATCCTGCGCCCTGGATTTGGCAAGAACTTGACCAAGCAAATTACAGGATTTGATATCGCGTCTTGCCCAGCGAATATCAGGAACGGTTTTGAGTGTGACTCCGTTCGGCAGTTTTGGGTGCTGCAGCAGCGACTTTTGTTGCGTGAACATGAATACTGTGGGAGAAAGATCCTTGTCGGCTAGAAAGTCCCTATCTGCAATCCCGCGGCTCACCTGAATATAGACAACCCCCTCAGACAAGCGGTTTCTCAATGCCAGCTCCCGAATTGACGTGAGCAAGTCCCTGGAGCTTACGGGGCAGGGGATAGACAGCGAGTCTAGAGATCGAGTCAATCGTAAGTAGTGTTTGTCGAAGTTGATAAAGCGATCGGACAGGACAGGCACAACATCGTAGACAGCATCACCAAAAAGTGTTCCCCGGTCGAATATCGAAATCTTGGCCTGACTCTCGGGCAGATACTCTCCATTCAGATAGATGGTGCGTTGCAAGACCATTCATTACTCCCAATGAATTTATGTCAAACAATGTTTTGTTCAGATAGCATGACACGCTCGCGCTTGCTGACGCGGGACAGGGAATCTTGTGCGACTTCCTGGCCGATCTCGCTGGCATAAGCGTCCAGAAAATCCTGCTGACTGTCGAACCAGAGTTCAGACACGGCATCCACTTCACCGGCCCCCTCCTCGGTTGAAAAATTAAATACTGCCTTGCGGATATTGGGCAATTGACGGACCAGGGTTGCATGATGGTTTAGCCAGTGAGATTTAAACTCATCGAATCCCAGGCCTTCTCGACGTTTCAGGATTATCATTGCTTTGAACATGGTTCACTCCAGTGCTTTTGGTTGAATTCTTGTCTTGTGCCGTTGGCCTTGACTCGGCTAGGAAATCTGCTGAGGCTGAATTGTAACGAAATCACGGATTTTACGATAGCATGAAAGCGGTAGGGTGTACCCGCCATTTTCTGCTGGTCTCGAATTTATCGGTTCCGTATTGCGGATGCGTTGATCGTAATTTGCGAAGCAGATTCTCCTGTTGAACCGCTGCTTTCTGCTTGACACTCGAGCACAATGATCTGGACTGTAGATGAATATTGAGGGAATTATGTAGGAAAATGCCGAGGTTAGGGGTCAGGATCCCCCGGATTTTTTCGGGAATTATGTATTTATTTACAATTCGGGATTTTCCTGAAGCAATACCCAGTATTGCAACAAGTTGAACCGGAATCATAGCATGAAAACAGCAGAATCCAGATACCCGGGCAAGCCGCACCGCGAGAAAATATCCGTAATTGGGCTTTTCGACATGTTTCCCGACGAGGAAATTGCCGTCAAGTGGTTCGAGGGCTGGAGATGGGGCGGGGAAACCGTCTGCCCCCACTGTGGAAGCACTGAAGTCAGGGAACGTAGGAACCGCAAGCCACAAACTACTGGTGCATCAGCTGCAAGTCCTATTTCAGCGTTCGCGCTGGTACGCAGATGGAAAATTCCAGAATCCCGCTCCGCAAGTGGGCTGTTGCCATTTATCTCTATTCAACCAGTCTCACGGGCATTTCATCCATGAAGCTTCATCGCGATCTGAAGATTACCCAGAAGTCTGCCTGGTTCATGCTCCATCGGCTTCGTAAAGCGGCGGGTGAAGGTGCCGGTGTAAGGTTCAACGGCCCTGTGGAAGTCGACGAAAGCTATATCGGCGGTAAACGCAAGAATATGGGCAATTCCAAACGCGCTAAACTCAAGGACACTGGCCGCGGATCAGTTGGTAAAACAGCAATAGTTGGAATGAAAGATCGGGAGACCAATGAGATAACTGCGAAAGTTGTTGACAATGCAAATTCTGGCACTTTGCAGGGTTTTGTAAAAGACAATGCCGACAAAGATGCAAAAGTATATACAGACGGGGCTACTGCCTATAATGGCTTGCCTTTTGACCATGAAGCAGTAAATCACTCTGTAAGTGAGTATGTTAACGGCATTGAAATGAATCTTTGGCACATATATGCAAACAAGCGTTCTGTGCAGGTCGCCAGCCTCTGATCCGAGATGGACAATATCTTGGAGTACCAAGTCAACCAGGCTTGCAGCCTGAATCCTTTTGGCATCATTGAAACCTGCGGTGCAATTATTTCCGGGAATCCCCAAACAAAGACATGAGGAGAAACAGCACGGGCCGCCCTAATCACACTGGCGAGCCAGTCATCATAATCCGATCGAGTACCACCGATGCCCTTGTTGTACCATGGGTCAAGTACAACTGCCTCGACCTTGTCTGACTGCACAAGAGTTTCCAATACATCAGATGGCGCAAGAATCCGAATGTTTGGTTTATATTGTCAAAGCAGTATCTTTGCTGGCCAACAGATCAAACACGGCTGCCTCCATCACCGCGTCTCGTTTGGCAGGCCGTTGCCGGCAAGGTCGTCATACTTTAATCTATAGTAGTTCAGGTTGGAAACCAGTTTAGTCTGAGTTTCAGATTGTTTCCTTGAAATGGCTTTAGTATCTCATCGTGTTGCAATCTACCCACAGTAATTCCCGGGCTGATACCAATATTTTTTGAAAAATTCTTGATGCTGTCGTTGGAAAAGACATGATTTTTAACAAACTCGAAAAGAAAATCGGGTGGAATCATCGTATCTGCAGCGAATCTGTTGGCTTCCTCCTCTTGTTTTTGCATTACCGGATCAACCGCTTTGTCGAACAAATCATTTACTGCATTGTCGATAACAAATCCAAGTGTTTTTCCATGAAGCAGAATATGTGCAATTTCATGAAAAAGCGCAAACCAGAATTGATCTTCCAATTCATATCGATCAGTGAGTGCAATCATGGCTTTTCCCGGAGACAGCCACCTTGCACAACCGCTTATGCCAGTATTCTTAAAACCCGGGACAACGACTAGGGCTATTCCGGAAGATGCGCAAATTGACTGTGCTTCTGCAATACCCTCTTCTAGACTCATGGTTGTGCATTCTCTCAACTGGCTAATTGAATTCAAGGCCTTTGACTTCTCAAACTCTTCCACCTTGACTTGTTCTGCAAAATACTCAGTAGCTCTAACCCAGGCAAAAATATGCTCAATATTCGCATTGATTTTCATGGTTTGCCTAAAAGCAATGCGCGAAGCTTTCCATACTTCATCCCATGCATCAGGCGACGAAACACCTAAAAATTCCAGGAGGGGTTCAGGGTCAAAAGAAGTACCGCCTGTATCGTGCAATAGCCCCAGCTTCTTAAGTTCCGTAACAGGAAATTTTTTATACCAGCCCACCCATTCTTTTGACCTTCTTCTGAATTCCTCTCTTGCAGCAGTCTCGTCAAATTGACGTTGCAAATTTAGCCAGAATCGCGCTGGACGACGGAAAACCTTTTCAAATGCGAGAGACGTTCGAGGAGATATAGGAGCTTTCCTGTTGCAAATCTCGCTAATAGTTTTGGGGGTAACTCCAGATCTTCTAGCCAGGTCTCTTTGGGTCCACCCACTGGATTCCAAATATTCCAGTAAAACTTCACCCGGATGAAGGGTCCCGATTGGATTCAATGTTGTATATTCTGAATCAGCCTTGGGTATCTGTAATATTTTCAATAGCCAAATCCTTGATTTCATTCCAGCGGTCTTTTTCACTTGGAAATTCTCTTTTCGATATGTCTTTCAGCGGTCGCGCTCGAAGTCTGTATGGATGCTTTAAGTCAAAAGAAAAGTATCCACTTAGATCGCCCTTCAGTTCGTGACATCGCTCTGGACCAGAATAGGGTGGCCAGAAATCACCTAAACTATGGGCCGCAGCCAGGGCATTCACTCGAATCGTGATTTTTTTAGCCATCTCTTGACCATATTTCTTTCGGATCGACTTCTCGCTGCTTAATATGGATGCCAGTCGCTGCTTGTGTATAACGACATTCAATATTTCTATACTAGTAACTGTTCTGTTAATTTAATATATTACTTAAAAAGTAACATAAATTCAATCCATGAACGGTCTACTTGATTTTCAACGGGTGTGCGTAAAAATATGGCAAGCCCGCATTTGACCCAGTGTTTTCCTGATCTCCGTTGCATTGGACGTGAGAGTATAAAATGCCTTCAGGCACTTCGTCCGGAGCTATAGTCCTCCATGAATAAACCTGCCTTTCGCCAACCAAAGCAGGGAAAAGCACTTAACAAGGCCATCGTGCTTTGAACAAGTATGATCAATAGTCAGTTGCGACTTTTGGCACGAAAGATTCGGCAACTCTTCATTAAACTTGTTGATAGTTTCAACCGAATCTGATGGAAAAACCAGAGACGATCTTGACATTGATCCGACACGGACTCAGTGATTTTAATCTAGAAGGACGGTTCCAAGGCTTAGGTAATCAAGCCCGTCTCTCCGAAAAGGGTGTCAATCAGGCGCAGCTAGTTGGGCAGGCACTTGGTGATTATTCTTTTGACACAATTTTTTCAAGTCCATTGCTTCGCGCAAAGCAAACCTCAGAGATCATTGCCGGGGCTATTGGCCACCCAAAGTCGATTCACTTTGACCAGCGACTTTGCGAAGTGGATATTCCCGAATGGCAAGGATTGAAACTGTCAGAAATCCAGAAGATAAACCTATCCATGCTTAAATGCTTTTTTGACAGGCCCGATGAATTTGAAATCCAAACAAGCGAAGGCTCGAGACGACCGTTTGTCGAGCTTCAACAAAGAGCCGCCGAGTTTTTAGGTGAACGAATTCCTGAGGCTGCTGGCTCAAGAGTGTTGGTGGTCTCTCATCTTGGCACCATTAACGCCTTGATCAATAATGCTCTGGGCCTCTCAGTTATCCACCAGCATCGCATGCAACAATCCCAGTGTGGCATCAGTCAGCTTCATTTCCATTCGAAAGGCTCGGTAGAATTGACGTTGCTAAACGACACCGATTCTCTGGGGCAAAAACTACCCAAAATAAAATCTCAAAAGAAAGGCGTTCGGGTAATACTGATGGGATTCGCGAAGGAAGCAAATTTCAGAGGGTTCGACTTCAGTCTACTGGGTGATCATGAGCATTCATTCTGGGTTGAAAGTGTTCTTGAAGAGAAGCTGTTATTGTCAGGCTCCCATCCAAAGCCGGAAATCTTCAATGCGTCCGGCAAGATTCTGGATAGCCCAATTTCTGACCGAATAAAGCAGTTGAGGATGATGCGGGATTTGTCCTCGGTTTTGATTGCCGTTTGTTCAGAATCCTTGCCGAAATTTGCTAACTGCCTATTCGAGATACCCCAGGTGATTGTGGGGGGGTCTGTGAATGCACATAGAGTCACCATTGTTCTGCATGATTCCCAGGAACATGGCAAACCGATTATTCAAATGCTCAAACTGGTACGAAAAATAGGGTAGTGGTTCAACTTGAAAATCAGCCGTTTTCAGGGTGAGAAACTGTTATACTGCCTGCGAGTGTAGCGACTCCTGTATGATGCAGGAACCTAATCCCGATTTGGAGAGAGCCATGAAACGACTGACGCCCCCCCCCTCCTCGTAGATTAAAAACCCCTCTATCGCATTTTTTTATTGCCTTGCTGATTACGGCAGGGACAATGCCAGCGAATATCGTCCCCAGTTCCAGTCCGAGTGCCACTGGAGCGTTTGTGTTCTCATCGAATGTTGATGATTTGATTATTCGAGGAAGTTCCCATGTCGAATGAAGCTAACCGTGTACCAAATTGCGCTCCTGCACCAAATTTATTCGCTTATGCAACCAGTGAACTTTCCCAGGATGCCTTTATCTGTTGGTTGATTAAATGGTCAGAAAACGCCAGCGACCCTGAATTGAGAGGTTTGGGGCACCGTTTTGTCAACGCAATGATGAGCAAATGGGGAGGTCCCGAAGTCAAGGAGATTTCAAAAGCCGAAGTCGAGAGGCAGAACAATCACATTGATGTATTGGCTTGTATCAACGATAGGCATGTCTTGTTGATCGAGGATAAGACGCATACCGGCAAGAAGAGCGGCAACCAACTTAACGATTACAGGTAGGCAGTAATTGATGGAAAGACTCCGTTCAAAATAAAATCCGAGGAAGACCTGTTTGGGATATTCTTAAAGACGGGAAATCAATCGTTAGCCTCAAAACGGGAAATAGAGAAGGAATATCCATACAAGGTTTTTGACCGGGATGATTTTCTGGAAGTGCTGGAGACCTACCAAGGCGACAATGCAATCGTGCTTGATTTTCGGCAACATTTGACAGCAATGAAGGAAGAGTGCCAGCAATTCCACAGCTGGGAGGAACACAAAATCGACAACTGGACTTGGCGTGCGTGGCAAGGGCTATTCATGGAATTGGAGAAACAACTGTCTGATGCTGAATGGCTGGGCTGGGACTCTGTCCCGAATCCCGCCGGGGGATTCCTCGGACTTTGGTGGCGGCCCAATGGAATGCCGGAAGATTGCACTGTCAAGCTGCAGCTCGAAAACGACAAACTCTGTTTCAAGCTTGACCTGTATGACTTGCCAAATGAAAAGAAATGGGAATGGTGCGAGCGCATCACCAGCCAGTCAGAACTTGCAGTTAAGCCAGGAAAAATGGGATCAGGCAAGGTAGTTACAGTTGCCGTGTACAAGGATGGGTGGATACGCTTTAACGATAGAGGAGTTCTTGATCTAAAGAAAACAGTTGCAGTATTGCGCAGTGCTGAAAAAATACTTGTAAAGGCAGCAAAAAACTAAATTTCATCACCCGTCAGCATCAAAAATTAAATGTCCCCAATTCTACTATGAAGCAACACCCTGGGGTTCGGGGGCGTGTTGCATACGGCCAGAAGGCGGATGACAATCTCCATTCCATCAACCATGGAGAACCGTCATGCACCAAGGCTACCACCAGCTGGCCTACGATGAACGATGCCAGATCAGCACCCTGATGTCTAGGGGCGACTCGATCCGCGAGATCGCCCGCGGTCCGGCTAATCCGTTTGGGGGTTATGGCACGGAGTGCTTTGCCGACCCGGGAGGTTATGCATCCTGCAACAGTAAACGAACAACATGTACAGGTGGCGATGGGACTTTTAGCTACAACACTTTTACCTGTAAACGAAGCAAGCTAACCAAACTCAACGAACATGCCGGGAGCGGCACTTGGACCGCTCTCGCCACCGACACAGATATTGTTGTCGAAAAGCAAACGCCTCCCTGCCGAATCCGACACAAGGCAGGAACCGGAGCGACTTGCAAAAAGGTTTTTCGATTGAAGTTGATGGATGGTAGTCATAACACACAAGAGGAATGGTGGCTTGACTACAGGACAAGCGACCAGAATACTGCTAGCCGCCGTTATCAGGAAGGGACTTATAAAGAATGTTTGACAAATGTTGCCGGGGCAGCCGGATTGCCGCAATTGGTCCGTCAGGTTGGTGAAGCCAAGACTTATGCGGAAGGACTGTTCAAATTTCAATTGGTCGACCGCCTCAATGACAAAGATGCCTCCTTTGCCCTTACAGAGCCTGCCCAACGTCAAGGCGTTCAATTCACGCATGAAGCAATCGCTAGTATTTTGGAGCAGACCAAGGGCTATCCCTACTTTCTCCAGGAATGGGGCAAGCATAGTTGGGACAATGCCCAAAATTCACCGATCGATTTCAGAGTCACGGAAATTGCAACCAGTTGTGCACTTGCCGAACTTGATGCAGGGTTTTTTCTCGTGCGATTTAATCGGCTTAGCCCCTCCCAGAAGCGCTGCATGCGTGCAATGGCCGAGCTGGGTAGCGGTTCCCATCGGTCCGGTGATATCGCTAGGATTATGAAGCAGACAGTTAACTCAGTCGCCCCGATATGTCGCGACCTGCTTGCCAAGGGCATGATTTTCAGCCCGGCCCACGGCTTGACGGCATTCTCGGTGCCTCTTTTCCATGATTTCATGAAGAGAATCATGCCGTTGAAATGATGTGACTCCTCTTGCTCATGGATGCCTCAGCTCAAGTCTGGAGTAATGAAGCATTATCTTCCGATCACGGATTTTCTGAAACAACAGGATTGTCTGTATGTGAGGCCCATTCCGTCCATGAACCATCATACAGACGCTGCATGCCGTAACCGCAGATTACCAGTGCCAGATTAATCACGGCCGCGCTCACACCAGAACCACAGGAAGTAATCAGTTTCCGGCCATTGACAATACCTCGATTCTCAAAAATCTGCTTGAGTTCTTCAACCGATTTCAGTCTTCCATCTTCGAGCAACTCGGTAAAAGGCAGCGAGAGCGCTCCGGGCATATGTCCACTTTTCAGTTCGGGCCGTGGTTCGGGATCTGTACCCATGAATCGTCCAGCACTACGCGCATCAAGAACGACTGATTCGCCAGTTTCAAGATTATTCAGAATGTCCTGCATGGATGCAACTTTGCCTGAATCAAAATCAACATCAAATGTGCCTGAGGTAATTTCGGAATCCTGATTGCTGGTCGGGAAACCCTCAGCCAGCCATGCGGGCAGTCCACCGGATAGCAAGTGGATCGATTGATGTCCGAAAACCCGAAACATCCACCACACCCGCGCTGCAGAGAACAACCCCTTGCCGTCATACACAATCACTTGAGAGTCGTTGGAAACTCCCAGTCTTTCGACTGCCTTGGAGAAATACTCCGGCTTGGGCAGCATA
This sequence comes from Gammaproteobacteria bacterium, assembly GCA_026709505.1. Classification (GTDB taxonomy): domain Bacteria; phylum Pseudomonadota; class Gammaproteobacteria; order Arenicellales; family Poriferihabitantaceae; genus Poriferihabitans. Next base: position 26,598 of record JAPOSW010000028.1, read on the forward strand.
TGCGGTAAATCACTGTCGGGATCGGAGATTGCATCGATATCGAAGAATCTCGCTCCCGGAATATGGCCACTTCGAAACTCGTGTTCTGGATTCCGGTTTTCTGTGGGCAAATACCATGAACAATCAAGCACCGCCAGATTGGGGTCGTCAATTCGACCTGACAGCTCGTTAGGACTGATTAGCGGGAATTCTGCGTGGTTCATCGAATAATTATCGAGTATGGTTTTAATGTTCTGGGTCAAATGGCATCTGCTCTGCCAGTCATTGAGGCTTGGATGAGCTATTGTTGCTGGCTACCTGTTTGATGTCTTGGTTCGAAATGCCTGATTTGTCTCAAGTCTGTCGATCCTTCATTATGGCCTTTCTGCTGGGTATTCTTCGTTATATCCGATGAAATGCTGTTCTGGTCGCCTTCCCTGATGGTGACGGAAATCTCGAGTTTGGCGAATCCACCACCTAGCAATACCCCACGAGTTGGCGAGACGTCGGAGTAATCGCGTCCTCTTGCAAGTCGAATATGACGATGGTCAACGGCACTGTTGTTGGTCGGGTCAAAGCCAATCCAGCCGATCTGGGGTAGCCAGAATTCAGCCCAGGCATGGCTGGCGCCTTGTGGGCTTTGCTCGCCGGGTGCACCTTCCAGAAAGAGATAACCTGAAACATAACGACTGGGTATGCCCCAACTTCGCGCCAGTGCAATCATCACATGACTGTAGTCCTGACATACTCCCTCTCCGGTCTCCAGAATATGTTCAATAGAAGAATCAACGCTCGTGCTGTTGGGCTTGTAGGTGAATGTTTCATGCAGGGTGCTACAGGTTTTTTGCAAGCTCTGGAGCGGATCCTGCATGGCCGACAGGCCATGCTTGTCGGCAAAGGCTGTCAATGATTGGGAAGGTTTGGTGTATTTGCCATTTGCAAGATAGTTCCAGAAACCGGTGCTATACCGAACTTCCTGCAGACGATCCCAGGCATTCGATGCAAGTGATTCCGGCAAGCCGGCACTGTCTGAGGTTGTTACCACCGAACGACTGTGGACCGTCGTACTCATGTGGCTCCGATGGATATTGAACAGGTGATAGCGATTGCCAAAGGAGTCATCACAGGGAATTGGCATGGCTATCGGGTCGATATCGATGTCGAAAGAGAGCAGCTGCTGGCTATCTTCGTCCAGAGGCTGCAGGTACACAGTCATCACGCTTCCGGTGGCGGGTTTGCTGTAGGTATAGACAGAATGATGATCGACAATATAGTGCGGCTGCGGAGTCGGTGTCATGCTGGTGGAGTATCCTCTATCTCGTAAAAGAAGTAATTTTGTTCCAATTCATGGTTCAGCAGTTGGCAGGCATGGTTGACGCTGTTAATCATGGCCAGAGCTTCCTCATCGTCCTGCTTGTTTCGATTGGGCCATTGGTCATCGAATAGTGCGAGAGCATTGCGGACCTGGATTCCGGGCTTGTCTTTCTGGTCGGGGTAATCAGCAGTCAGATCAGTCAATACCTGCTGAATTATGGTCATTGCCGAACGCGCAGAAATGGCCAGTTGTTCATCTGCGAAAAGAAATTCGACAACATGGCCCGGGTTGAACTTGATTGAGTGCAGGTTTCGGAATGCACTTCGTACTTCACAGATTCCCAGCAGGGAGCTCCAATTCCACTCTCGATGCGCTTCCGAGGTCGGAAACAGGTTGATATGGGAACGAAGCAGGGAAGTGATGTTGATGACCCGTTCCTGATAAAGACCTATTCTCAAGAAGTGCCATCCATGATCCCGGTACATGGTACTGTCTGAAACCCCGTTGAAGGTTCTGACAGCCAGTGCGGCCTTGGTGAGAAAATCCTCGGGCTGCGTTTCCCAGATATCCAGCAGGCTGACATCACGCATCTCAAGATATGAAACATTAAGACAGGTCCACATCTCGTAGGTGATGTTGTTGCGGATCTGGCGGGCGTTCTCCCTGGCTGTTGCAAAACAGCTCAGTACGGCATCGGGGTTGTGGGTTTCAAATACCAGATCGTCGGTCAGCGTAAATACATCAGCCAACATGTAGCTCTCATCATCCATGTTAGGGTCGAGATCCACACTGATCGGACGGGTTCCGAGTGTTGAATAAAGGCGCTTCCAGCCAACATGGATGTCTTCGACAGGGCGGTCCTGAATCGCCTGCAGCTGATCGATGATCAGTCGGCTTACAAAGCCGGCGCGTTCCATGTACCGTCCGATCCAGTAAAGGCCATAGGCGTTTCTTGAAAGCATGATCTATTCCGCGACTACCCAGAAATCCTTGCCGCCACCTCCCTGACTTGAGTTTACGACCAAAGAGCCTTCGGTCAGCGCCACCCGGCAAAAGCCGCCCGGGACAATATTGATTTCCCTGGACTGCAGAATAAAGGGGCGCAAATCCACGTGGCGGGGGGCAGCTCCATCAGGTGTCAGGCAGGGCATTCTCGAGAGATCCAGAGTAGGCTGGGCAATAAAATTGGCTGGATCCTTGCGGATTTGCTGTGCATACTCATCCCGTGCTTCGGGGGTGGCATGAGGACCGACGAGCATCCCGTATCCACCAGACTCACCGACCATCTTGACCACCAACTTGTCGAGATTGTCCAGCGTGTACTCAAGGTCTTCGGGATTCCGGCAAAGATAGGTTTCGACATTTGGAAGTATCGGTTCCTCGGCCAGGTAGTAGCGGATCATGTCAGGCACATAGGAATAGACGCTTTTATCGTCGGCCACCCCAGTTCCGGGCGCATTGGCGATTGCTACATTTCCCAGACGAAAAGCATGAAACAGTCCAGGAACTCCTAATTGGCTGTCCGGCATGAAGGTCAGCGGATCAATATAGATGTCATCAACCCGGCGATAGATGACATCGACGCGCTTCAAGCCGCTGGTTGTTCGCATGTAGACAAATCCATTGTGAACAAGCAAATCCTGTCCCTGGACGATCTCGATGCCCATTTCACGAGCCAGAAACACGTGCTCATAAAATGCCGAGTTGTAAACACCGGGCGTCAGTACCACCACACAGGGATTGTCGGTATTGTGCGGAACCAGCTCATTCAGGGTTTGTCTCAACAACGCTCCGTAGTGCTCAATGCTTTGCACCGAATATTGCCGAAACAGCTGGCGAAAGTTGGATTTGACGGCCTTGCGGTTGGCGAGCATGTACGATACCCCAGAGGGAACTCGAAGATTGTCCTCGAGGACCTTGAAGCCATCATTATCCCGCACCAGATCAGTGCCGCAAATCGAGACATGCACGCCTTGTGGCAGGCTGATTCCACGCATTTCCGGTCGATATTGCGAGCACCCATAGATCATGTCTACGGGAATGATGCCATCTTTCAGGATTTTGGATTCGTTGTAAATATCGCTCAGAAACAGATTGAGTGCCTTCAGCCTTTGCTTGAGTCCGGAATCGATATGGTTCCAATCCTGAAGCTTGATGAGGCGGGGCAGGCAGTCAATGGGGATGATTCTCTCGAGCGTGTTATTCTCGCTTGAGACTGAAAAGGTGATGCCGTCGCGAAGAAATGACTGTTCAACCTGAGACTGCATCTTCAGCAGGCTGTCGGGCGGCATGCTGTCAAGAGACCTGCACAACAATTCACAATGAGGGTATGGCTTGCCTTCCGATGAGAACATCTCATCGAAGAACTGATGATTGACTGAATAATCATCAAACAATCCTGTGGCTAGTTCGGCATTATTCCGCCCGTCTCCATTGCTGGCAATATTCATGTCGGTACAACTTTTTGAATGCGGTTACATTTTATGAGTTTGTACCTCCCGGTTCAATAGCGATGTCCCCCGCAAGACGCTGCTCGTATTGCAGCAATGATCAATTGCTGCACTTCCGGACAAGGTTCAGGAATTGAACTGCATATCACATATTCCTCTATGCTGATCAGATCCCGGAATTTCATTTCGGATCAAGGTAGTTGTTGTCTTCGTGCGAATTTCATCAGGCTTGGGATGCCCGGCTCATAACACAGCAACGGACCCTCTCCTCCGGCTTCTCCAGAGACGGCAATTTCCCAGATGTAGCCGATATGCGATAATTTTTGAATGTTTTCCTGAACTATTTCATGGGAGACTGAGACTCCCTGTTCCTGCAAGGAAAGTCCGACCAGCATCTCCAGCTTCTGGACGGGGATGTATTGATTGGCAGATTCATGGAAGGTCTTGGCAATATCGGTAGCCAGGGCTACCAGACCCATTCTATTAATTTCATTGTAGCGTTGCTGGTATACGGTTGAACATTTGGCAATCGCTGAATGTTCAGTCTCCAGGAGAATCTCCATCGTCAATTCGCGTGACCCAGACACTGCAAGTCGTTTGGCAATGCGATCTCCCCAAATCTGAATGAAGTAGGGGTAGTTATCGGCACGGCAGGCCACTTGTTCAACAACACCATCAGCAGAGGTCACCTGACATGACTTCAACGGTATCAGGATCGCCTGTTGGGCATCTGTCTCTGAAAGACGACCCAATGGAAATACGCTGCTTTCATCCCAGAAGGTCGCACTGGCTTGATTGAGTGTCGTCTCAAGGTTGGGGGTTCCGGCCAAAACCAGAAATAGCGGCAGATCCTCTCCGCGAATATCCTGACTGGCATTCAGTAAAGCCTTGCCAATATCCGGGTTCAGGGTATGGGCTTCGTCCATGATCAGGATAAATGGTTTTTTCTTGCACTTCTCCCTTAATAACGCTTTAAGCGCAAGCGTTTCTCTGGGGCGGCTCAAGGCTGTTTTTACATGAGCTACACCGATATTGGCCAAAGCCGATAAATTGTCAAACAGAGGTCTTAATATCTCCTGCGCCTTCTTCAACAGGCTCGTATCATTGCCCACTATCAGTTCAATCAGTTCCCCCATATCTTCAAATTCCGAGGGCGTGACCCAAAGAGTCTCCAGCCTGTCGTCGGTCTTCTTCTGCAAATAGCGCAACATTGCAGTCTTTCCATTGCCGCGAGGCCCGTAGACAATCATGTCACTGCCTATCTTCTGCCTGCCAACAAGCTTTTCCACCTGGTCGTTGAAAAACGCCTGTTCTTCAAAACGCCCTGCCAAATAAGGTGGTTCTACGCCTGTGCCTGGCTGAAACAGATTCCTCAGTTTTGTTTTGTGTTTGAACATGCCTTTCCGGCTTTATCACCGGAATCCCCCGTTCGGGTTCACACTATTTCCAGATTTTGGTCAGTCTTGTTGCAATGGTAGACTATTTTCAGAATATGACGAAATTACCCGAACGGAATGTGTGTACACGGCTTGTTGTGAAGCATTTCATCACTGTCACTGACCATGCACATTGTGATTTCAATCGCAAACTCACGGATTGTTTATTACGCCGAACTCACTCTGGAAATAATTGAGTTCCGGATATCGGTGGGCACTGGATAAAAATCAAACGGGCAAAAACTTGCAATCATGATATCGACAATGGCGCAGAACAAAATTCTTGCTCTCGAATGGATGAGGGATCAAGAGTTGATTCAACATGAATCTTGCCGTCAGATGCTCAATTCGGGCCATTGCATATCCAGTGACAGGTTTTGCATGATGTCCAAATAATACGAAACGCCTATAGCGGCTGTACCAGTTACAAACAACTTGCCCAAGGTGCGAGCTTTTTTGATTCAATTGCATCGTGCAGTCCGCAGTCATGAGAGATCATGACTGACTGTAGTTGCCCACATGCCGTTTGCATTGCACGGTGTGATGGTTCGTCCCGTCTGTTTGCCCAAGTTCTAGAAAGTGGGATCGTTTGATGCGAAGCATCACCAGATGGGCCTCAACCGTTTCACTGGTCACTGCCTGCGATATGTCATGAGGATTGAAGGCTTGATTGTTGTGCCTCGTGGGCTGTCAAACCTGTACGCTCAAGTTCGTGACGCAAGATCCTTGGATTGGCATGAACTTGTTCTTGTAGCTCTCGTGGTTGCATTTAATGATCCGACTGACAACATGTTTTTCTTTTGTCCTATCCCGCACATGAAAACCCTGATAAGATGCGCATGACTTGTCCAGGTTTGACCAGATCATGCATTGGGAAGCATGATTATTCGAATACATGCCTGATCAAAATGTAGCCCTTCTCGACGGAAAAGCATGAAAAAACAACTCAACATTGCCATTCTCGGTCATGGCCCCATTGCTCGTTATGTAATCGAGCAGGTGATTGATGAATCACCCATCCGAATTCTCGCATTGATCTCCCGAGAATCCTCGCTCCATAAAGCACGGGAGTTTGCCAATAATCGATTTTCCGTACACACGGCAATCAAGGAAGTGATCCCCAAGCCGGATTTGGTAGTTGACTGTGCCGGGCATTCAGGCCTGACTGAGCATGGGCCAGCGGCACTCGAAACAGGCATCAATGTGATTTCAATTTCCACCGGAGCACTGGCAGCCCCGGAGTTACTGGGAAAGCTGGAAACGAGTGCCAGGACTGGCGGGGCAAAGATCAAGTTTCTATCCGGTGCTGTTGGTGGCATTGACTCTTTACTGGCAGCCAGCGTCGGTGGAATTGAGGAAGTTCGATACATTGGCAGAAAACCGCCACTAGGCTGGTCAGGTTCACGTGCTGAACAATCCTGTGATTTGAAAAGTCTTGAAGAACCGTTTGTGCATTTTTCCGGAACGGCCAGAGAGGCAGCAAGGCTATACCCGGCGAATGCCAATGTTGCCGCGGCCATAGCACTTGCCAGCAAAGGACTTGATGACGTGTCTGTGGAATTGATAGCTGATCCCGGTGTGTCACGAAACATCCATGAAATTCAAGCATCCGGGACATTTGGCGATTTGAAATTCCGGGTGGAAGGCAATCCACTGTCAACCAACCCAAAGTCGTCAGCCTTGGCGGCAATGAGCATTGTCCAGGAACTCAAGCAACAGGCCAGCCCTGTCCGGTTTTAGGGTCGGGTGCCTTGTCCGGCGACCGGAGCTTCATTTAAAACGATCGGCTGAGTAGGGCAGGATATCCATTGAGGGCTTTTCGCCGGCGACTATCTCGGAGATAAGTTTTCCGGTAATGCCCCCTAGCGTCAGTCCGAGATGCTGGTGGCCAAACGCATAGTAGGCTCTGGCTTGCCGGGTTCGCCGGTCATGCAGTTACGGTCCGGTGCCCCTGGACCGGATTCTGCTCATTACATCCGATCTCAGGATGAGTGTGAAGGTATCCGTCATCGCTCGAAAGGCAAAGGCAGCCTTGACACGTGCCCAGTAGCTTTAAAAACGGTTTCGCGGCACTGATCGGAGTCAAGTGCCTGTCGTGAGTGTTCATGCCGACATGTTGGAGAGGACCGCCGCGTCGAACCTACGTTCAGGCCTCAGTTCCAGTTCACCCTTATTCAGAATCAGTTTGTGAAGTACGTCCTTGTTTAATAAAGGATCAGCGAGGCGTGAATGACTCAGATATTTGAGATTCTTTTTCCCGGACAGAGCGAAGGATTTATCCGTCTGGTTACCCAGGGACATCGACTTGTAGATACCGGTATAGTCGTAATCTCCGGTGACCAGAAGGTCATAGAGCGCTCTCACATGCCTGGCGATCTCCCTAAGTGGTCTATTCATTCTGGGCTTGCCACCGGTATCCCCGGTAAACTGGTCGACAGGAATTTTCATGACAGACACGTCAGACCACACGAACACATCGAAACACCGGTTGCACAAGACCAGAGACTGCCCCTTGGTTTTCCATAGTGGTTGAATCATAAAGGGCTTTTGTAAACTCTCGGCGATTCCCAGTACCTTTGACAGGGCATCCACGAGAATTTCCGACCTCTGTACGATCTCGGATTCGTTGGACCAGTCGGATACCTTGTTGTAGGCATTTCTAAGAGCATCGATCGCCTGTTGTCTGCGGTCCCATTTGCCCGGACCCAGGAAACCTGCCACTAAGGGTTGTGGATGCTTTTGACTGGATAGCAAGGCATCACCCTGGTTTTCCGGATTCAGGAGACTTGCCGCCACGCCCATCATTGCATGAGCTGAACTTACAGGGCGCATCACCATCTCCGGAGCCCAGTTTGACTCGTCGCTCCGTACAGTAGTACTGTCCGGGACAACCGTAAGTTTGATCTCCAGAGAATAGCATGTCTGCCACCCAACGAAACTACAAGGTCGATCTTGTCGACTTCATTGCGCGAGAGCTTGGCATAGGGATCATACGTCTTTTCGAAGTGGTAGTATGGCTTCCGGGATGAGTCGCCGACAATCTCCGCCATGCTCCACGTCCTGTCTTCGGCGAGAATCCTGTCGCCTCTCGAAACAATACTGACCGGAGATAGGTCATTGTCACGCATGTATAAGCAGAGGGCGAGCGGAAACGTGGAGTTAAACTGGTTTTTTCCCCACAAACTCGTTCCGGACCTGCTCGAGTTTGCCGATGTTATTCCGTGGAGAGAAGGCGCGCTATCTTGCGGCGGCATGCAGAAGTCCCTTTGTTACGAATGCTGCCAGATTCACTGGTACTGCGTTCCCGATCTGCAACTCGGTATCAGCGTTTCTATCGCTGGCGTCCCAGTCCCAGCAAGACGGAAATGTCTGTATCCTGCTTCGTTCCCGAGTCGTGAGCGGCCGGACCGAAGATGGCGGTACGGTGTCGAGGTGGTTGCCTTTGTAGTTGGGTGGAACCGGGCGGTTGACTCCCCTGATCGTCGGCGAGGGCTCGTAGACCGAGAAGACGGATCTTCGCGAGTAGTTGCGAGGGTGTCTGTAGTAGTGTTCCACGTCGATTTCAGACTTGAGGTATTTCTTGACCGTCAGCTTTTCGTCTGCCCTGTGCTCGTCAATCCAGTGCGCGAATCTGTCCCCGGGCCTTTCGGTCCGACCTCGCCATCCGAACGAGAAGAATCTTTTTCTCGACTGGGGAACCCCGCAGAGGCTTGCGTCAAGCACGAATTCCCTGAACCTATAACCGTCTGGGGCCAGTATTTCGCGCATCGTTTCGTACGATCCGCTCAGTCTTACTTGGGGGACATTCTCCATGAGGAAAAACCGGGGGTTGTAACGTGATACAACCAAGGCGAACGACACGGTCAGGTTGGCCCTTTCACCTTTCCTGCGCTTTCCCGCGGTCGAGAAATCCTGGCACGGAGGGCCTCCGACGATGATGTCGGCACCGCACCCCGATATTTCCCGGACCACGGCATCCACGTCTGCAAGATCGAATTCCACGACGTGGTCGGCGATGTTTCTCCGGTAGGATCTCACGGCAGCGGGCCAGTTGTCATACGCAGACACGACCTCGACTCCGGCATCAATCATTCCTGCGCTCAATCCGCCGGAACCACAAAAAAGATCAACTGCCGTCAACATGTATCAAATATGCTCGTATTTTTTAGATGTATTTCACCATATCGCAAGTTTAGCATATCGCCGATGTGTGCTTCCCGCAACTTTGTGAGTTCAGGGACATGACGAGCAAAAGGCTGGTTTGCCAAACCGGGAAACCGGCTTGAACGACGGACATTCCGGCATGGCTGGCATTCATTCAGGCAATTCCCGAGCCAACAGTGTCCTTGTGAAAGATTTCCAAGTGTCCAGCCATGTCCGGTGTTCCTTGATATGAAACGAATCGGGTCATTCGCGCCCTGATAGAAATGAATGATAACTCTGGCGGTTCTTTTTGAGCTGGCAACGTCTCCATACTCGTCGTAGAGCGTGCACCTGAGGTCTCTGAGTGAGGATTATAATACATTGATTATATTTAATTATTAAAATATAGATCACCCCAATTCCACTCTGAAGTGCAACACCCCGTGGGGCGGCGGCGTGTTGCAAACGGCCAGCGGGCGGATGACAATCTCCATGTCAAACATAACGGAGAACTGTCATGTGCAAGAGCTGCCGCCAGCTGGCCTACGATGAACGATGCCAGATCAAGGTTCTGATGTCCAGAGGCCTGTCGATCCGCGAG
>JAPOSW010000065.1 GCA_026709505.1 Gammaproteobacteria bacterium
TTCTCGAACGCTGCGGAGCGAGGACAAATGCCATCTCGCCCCGAGTAACGCCGCCTATGCCAGAAAACCTCCTGAAACATGACTTATGATTGGTGGTAATTAGGAAGAATTATATTACAACCCCAGTTCCACTCCGAAGTGCAACTGGGGCCCGTATTTCGGGTTTTCTGGCAGACACTAATTAGGAAAGTGTAAGGAACTCGTGAAAATTCGCAATAGGATTGGCAAAAAGACAGCGCACCCAAAAACAACCACATTCCCTCGTCTGCCTGCATCATGCGGTGGAATTTCGGGGCATGATTGAAAACCACTTCCATAGAGTGTTCATTGATAGAATGGCTGCTCTCCTTCGGGACGGGTCTTGAATTTCTTATGCGACCAGAAGTACTGCTCCGGTGCTATATCAATCAGCTTTTCGATTACCCGGTTCATTGATGTTGCATCTTCGATTCTATTTCCGGTTGGAAAATCCTGCATCTGCACATCAAACAACACCTCGATCCTGCGACCCGACTCGGAGATAGTTGCGATACAGGGGATAACCACCGCCTGAGCCATCTCGGCCATCCGGCCGAGAGATCCGAATGTCGCTGTCGGAATGCCGAAAAAAGGCGCGAACACTCCCCAGTTGCCAGAGTCCTGGTCGGGAAGGTAATACAGGGGTATGCCCTGTCTCATATCCTTGATCAACTCCCTTTGGATGCCTGTATGCTTATGCAGTCTTCCCTTGAATCGACAGCGGCGTTGACGAATAAAACCATCAATGCGCTTATCTCGATTGGGTTTGTATACGGCAGTCATCCTGTAGCGAGAAAATAGCCAGATGCCAAGGATTTCAAGATTGGTAAAGTGAGGCGCCAGCAGGATGATGTTTTCTCCGCGCTTCATGCGGCTTTCGAGGTATTTGATGTTTCTGACCCTGACCAGCTTCTCGATACGGCGTGCAGAAGCCCACCAGGCAATCGAAAGGGTCATGATTCCAATCAGCATGTGTTGGAAATGTGCTCTGGAAAGCTGCTTTACTTCTTGGTCAGAGCGCTCTGGAAAGCATGCAGAAATATTCCGCTCAGTAATGTTTCTGCGTGAGGGGAGGGACCAGTAGACCAGAGGCCCCAAAAGCTTGCCCAGTATGAAACAGGCCGACAGGGGCAGCAAACTGAGCCCTCGAGTGATCAAGGCGATGAAAAAAACCTTCATAATGGCGAGGTCACCGGTTAATCGGTTTGTGATGGATCATCATGCAGGGCGGATGAATGTGTGATGACGGAGTGTATCGGGCGTTTTGATGCCTTGCCTGATGCAGTGAATCCTTTGGACAAGCTGGTTGGTGAGTTCGTGCAGGCGACATGCATATCATGGGATGATGAAGGAGTCCGCCTGGCAAAACGGGGAGTTTCAAGACAGCCAAAAAGTCCATGGCAAAAATCAGCTTTGCCGTCAATCTCTTCCTGATGTTCGAACAGGCAAAAATACCATGTTTGTCCCATTGCTATCAGACAGGCTACTGTTTATGATTCACGATTGATCAAAATGTAGAACTATAAATGTTAATTATAGTTTACAATAAGATACCGAGATAAATTATTTTGAAAAATTAATTTGCGGATGGTCAATTGTTTCTATAAATCATGCTTCTGATTACTGCTCAGCCTGTCGAACAATATCTGGATATCAACAGGGATATCAACAGTTTTGATGCAATGGTCATTCGTAGACAACTCTGCCATAAGGGATAGGCAGGAAAGTGCCCGAACATCTGCCACTGACATTCGAGATTATCGGAGTGCTGTCCATTCTGGTGCTTACCGTTTGTCTTTTCGCATTTGAGGTGGTGCGGGTCGATGTGGCAGCCATATCAGTGATGGTGCTGATCGGTCTAACTTCGCTGATTCCCGGATATGGCGGTCTGGTTGATGCTGAACAGCTGTTCAGCGGGTACTCCAGCAACGCGGTCATATCCATTATTGCCGTCATGATCATTGGGGCGGGTCTGGATCGTACCGGAATCATGAGCAAGCTCGCAAACTCAATATTGAAGTTGGGCGGCACTACTGAAGGACGGATTATCCCCATCGTCTCAGGGTCGGTCGGATTAATATCAAGCTTTCTGCAAAATATTGGCGCTGCCGCACTGTTTCTTCCAGTAGTCAACCGAATTGCCCGGCGCGGCAATCTGCCGATCTCCAGGCTGTTAATGCCCATGGGGTTTTGCGCAATACTCGGCGGAACCATAACTATGGTGGGCTCGAGTCCATTGATTCTCCTGAATGACTTGATCGCCAATGCAAACGAGGCGGCACCGGGTCGCAGGGAAATCGAGCAGCTGGGACTGTTTTCAGTTACGCCGATCGGTATTGCCCTTCTGGCAATGGGGATTTTCTACTTCCTGGTTCTGGGTCGTTTCGTATTGCCGGTGGTCAAGGACAAGCCAGCAGAATCGGGAAACATGCTTCGCTATTTCAGGGAGAGTTACGGAATCGAGGGTGAAGTCTACGAATGTGTGGTGACCAACGAGAGTTCTTTGGTTTCCCATAAAATGCGGGAGATTGATGCGGCGGGAAGAGCCGGATGGATTGTCGCCATCCGCTCGGGTAACGAGATGACCGTAGCACCGAGAGGAGACACCGAGTTTTGGGTCGGAAGCGAAATGGCGATTATGGGGAAACGCGATGCGGTCGTTGATTTTGCAAATGAGTATGGACTGCAGGTCAAAAATGAAATGAAGGTTTTTGCCGAAGTATTGAGTCCCGGTAATGCAGGAATCGCGGAGGCGGTTATCCCCCCTCATTCGTCCTTGATAGGAAAGTCAATCAAGGATGTTGGACTTCGGAACCTGTACGGGGCTACCGTATTGTCCGTATTTCGAGTAGATGAGGTGATTGATCGAGGGCTTGCAGAACTTGAACTGAAGGCGGGTGATACGCTGGTACTGCATGTCAAGTGGGATGACTTGGGCACCATAGCCGATGCCAGGAATGACTTTGTGGTGGTGACGGATTTTCCACGCAAGGACGAGAGGCCTGACAAACTGACCTATGCCGCAGCATGTTTCGCTCTCACTCTGTTTTTGGTCTTGTTTACGGATATTCGATTGTCAGCGGCATTGATGACCGGTGCGGTCGGCATGATTCTCAGTGGTGTAATCAAGATTGAAGAGGCCTACAACTCTATAGGGTGGCAGTCGGTCTTTCTGCTGGCAAGCCTGATACCTCTTGGCATTGCTGTAGAGAATAGCGGAACAGCCGCATGGATTGCTAATGAAGTACTGTTCTATTTTAGTGATGCGCCAATCTGGTCTTTGCAGCTCGTCCTAGCGGTCATGGCAACCTTGTTTACCCTGGTCATGTCCAATGTAGGCGCCACAGTGCTGCTGGTTCCGCTGGCTATCAATATCGCTCTGGGAGTCGGTGGCAACCCCACTATTTTTGCCCTGACCGTGGCTTTGGCAACTTCCAATTCGTTTCTGATTCCAACGCATCAGGTCAACGCGTTGATCATGGGTCCCGGCGGCTATCGGGTTGTTGATTTCATGCGAGCTGGCGGGATCATGACTGTGCTTTTTCTTGCAGTCCTCGTCTTTATGCTGAATTGGCTATATTCGTAAGTCGTCTGGTGACTACAGTGCCGGAACCTCGACCCGCTGGCTCATGCGCCTGGCCCAGATTTCAGGTCCGATTTTATGCACGGCCTCACCGCGGCTATCAACCGCAACCGTGACCGGCATCTCCTCGACTTCAAACTCATGTATCGCCTCCATCGCCAAATCCTCGAAGGCGAGAATGCGGGAAGACTTGATCGCCTTGGAGACCAGATAGGCGGCGCCACCGACTGCGATCAGATAGACAGCACCATGCTGACGCAGCTTATCGACTGTGTCGGGTCCACGTTCCGCCTTGCCGATCATGCCAAAGATGCCGGCTTCCTCCAGCATCATGTCGGTGAATTTATCCATGCGTGTTGCAGTTGTCGGACCGGCCGGACCAACCGCTTCTGTACCGACTGCGTCGACCGGGCCCACGTAGTAGATGAAGCGGCCCGAGAAACCCAGTCCATCGGGTAAGGGCTGTCCCTTTTCATAATATTCCGCAATCCGCTTGTGAGCGGCATCACGGCCGGTCAGCAGTTTGCCGGAGAGCAGAAGCGTCTGTCCGGGTTGCCATGAGCGTATTTCTTCCCGGCTTACGGTATCGAGATTGACCGAAAGGGTTTGGTCGGGGGTTTCCAGAGTAATTTCGGGCCAATCCGCCAGCTTCGGGGGGTCAAGATAAGCCGGACCGGAACCATCAAGGGTGAAATGGGCATGTCGTGTTGCCGCGCAGTTGGGAATCATGGCAATCGGCAGAGAAGCAGCATGGGTGGGATACTCGCGGATTTTGACATCCAGAACCGTGGTAACTCCACCCAGTCCCTGAGCGCCGATACCGAGGCGGTTTACCTTCTCGTAGATTTCAAGTCGCAATTCTTCGATATGGTTTTGCGGTCCACGCTCAATAAGCTCATCAATGTCAATCGATTCCATGAGCGATTCCTTGGCAAGTACCATGGCTTTTTCGGAACTGCCGCCGATGCCAATTCCGAGCACGCCTGGCGGGCACCAGCCAGCACCCATGCCGGGTACCGTCCTCAGCACCCACTCGACCAAATCATCGCTGGGATTGAGTATGGCAAAACGACTCTTGTTTTCTGATCCTCCACCCTTGGCCGAGACCACGATGTCAACCTTGTCACCCTCAACCATTTCAACATGGATGACTGCAGGAGTGTTGTCCATGGTGTTTTTCCTCGCGCCGACAGGTGGCGAGACAATCGATGCCCGAAGTGGATTTGAGGGATCCAGATAGGCCTTCCTGACGCCTTCGTTAATCATGTCATTCAAGGGCTTTTTTGACTTCCACTGAACAGACATGCCTACTTTGACAAAGATCACTACAATTCCGGTGTCCTGACAAATCGGGCGTCTGCCTTCGGCAGACATGCGTGAATTGACAAGGATTTGAGATATGGCGTTCTTCGCGCTTTCTGATTCTTCCCGCAGCCATGCGCGATGCATGGCCTGAATAAAATCTCGAGAATGATAGTATGATATGTATTGAAGAGCGCTGGCGACGCTTTCTACCAGATCATTTTCCTTGATGACAGTCATAATGGATACAGCCTGTGGATGTTCTTCAAGTGGAGATGGTGTGCCAGCATAAGCGTACACCATCTGTTTCATTCAGCGCATGCTGCAATGAATTGTAGCAATAAAGACGAAGAGGTTATCAGACTGTGACACTGAAGCCTCCAATTCCTTCCAGTCGATTTATCTGATTGTCGCACATAAGCCAATTTGTCGGCATGAACCCCATCATGTCGTTATAGACATAAATGCGGTAGAATACTCATGACCCGAGCATTTTGTGGCAGTCAGAAGGACAGTTAACAAATTCTACCCAATGGATGATTTGCCTGGAACATGATTTTTGACTAATGCTCTAACGTAACGAGATATTCTGCGTTTTTCTTGATGTCTACCTTTGGACCGAGGGGGAATGGTTATTCTGTACAGTGGACTGGTTTTGTTTATCGCAATACACCTTGTTCCATGTGTTGTTGAGCTGCGTGATGTGCTTGCTGACAAGCTTGGCGAAAAACGCTACAAAGCAGTTTTTTCTGCTATCAGTGCTACGGGACTGGTGATGATAATCTGGGGTTATTCGAAAGCCCCATTATATCCGGTATATGAGCCTCCGAGTTGGGGCAGTTCTCTGAGCTTTGTCGCCGTGCCGATTGCCTTGGTCCTGTTTGCCGCGGCCAATATGTCCACGCATATTCGCGCCATGTTGCACCATCCAATGATTATGGGATTGCTGTTGTGGGCCATTGCTCACCTTTCAGCGAATGGCGATCAGGCCTCTGTTGTCATGTTTGGCGGGTTTGCCCTGTATGCTGTGATTGCCCTGATCAGTTCGTTCGCCAGAAAAAAGAGACCATCCGTACATAGACCGCCGCGTTTGACAATGGACTTGGCGGCTGTTGCCGGGGGGCTCGTCGTTGCGGCTTTGTTCGTCAAATTTCATGGTGCCTTGTTTGGCATGCCACTGGTTTCAGGTTGACTGAACGAGATTGACATTGTTGCAAATCCAGCAATTTCCAGATACGTCATTGTCCTATCATCTCACCACACATGACACGGTCGCGCCGACCAAGGTCCCCGGCCATGACCGGGAATTCAAGTCATGGAAAATGATTTCGGATTGTTCGCTATAA